>JBJKQJ010000066.1:0-3505 GCA_046705445.1 Thermoplasmataceae archaeon | reverse complement strand
CCACACTTCGCTGCCTTGCCGTTCCATCTTATGGCGAGGGTTGTGTCCAGTTTCTCCTGCACATACCTAACTGCGTCAAGAACCACCATTCCATCAACATAGGGAACCTCAAACTTGTCGTAGTGGCCTTTCTCGTCCACTTCGGGGTCCCGTCTGAAAATATTCAGAGTAATTTTTTCTTCCATCAGTATTCCTCCGGTTTTTCGTATTGTTTCAAGTCCTCCGGAACCTCAGGTACCGGCACTGTGTCAAATTTCAAATCGCCGTTTTCCTCGTAGCAGACGATGTTTTTGAGCCATTCCCTGTTCTTCTTGGGGAAATCTTTTCTTGTGTGGGCGCCCCTGCTTTCAGGCCTCATAATTGCAGACCTCACAATGGCTTCAGTTGCTACAAGCATGTTTCTTAACTCAAGAGCAGCGAGAAGCCCATGGTTGTATTTCCTGCCTCCTGGAGCGGAAACCTGTCCAAACTGTCCTTTAAGCTTCATAACTGTATCAAGTGCCTTCTGAAGTTGATCTGGATCCCTTACTATACCCACGTTATCTGACATAGTTGTAGTGAGTTCATCTATGAGGTCATAAGCGTTCAGCCCTCCTTCTTTCAAGAATCCAAGAACCATGTTTATCTTATCCTGAATCTCTGACTCCTCTATGTCCTGCAAATCTACGTTTTTAACGTACTCAGAGGCGCCTTCTCCAATTTTCTTTCCGAAAACCAGGATATCAGTCATTGAATTCCCTCCGAGCCTGTTTGCACCGTGTAGTCCACATGCAACCTCTCCCGCTGCAAATAGGCCATCAGATGTGGATAAGCCGGTTTCAGGATCTACCCTGATTCCACCCATCTGGTAGTGAACCGTAGGAGCAACTTCCATCATCTCTTTTGTAATGTCCACTCCAGCAAATTCCATGAACTGCATGTACATGCTTGGCAGTTTTTGTTTTACAAACTCTGCTCCCTTATACGAAATGTCAAGGTAGACACCTCCATGTTCTGTCCCGTTGCCAGCTTGGATTTCAGCATAATTTGCCCTTGCAACAACATCTCTTGCATCAAGTTCTTTCTTTTGCGGAGAGTATCTAAGCATGAATCTCTCTTTGTTTTTGTTATAGAGAATGCCTCCCTCTCCACGGACTCCTTCCGTAACCAGAAGGCCCTTTACACCAGGTGGATAAACCATTCCTGTTGGGTGGAACTGTATCATTTCCATGTCCTGCAGGGTTGCTCCAGCCCTGAATGCCAGCCCGAGGCCGTCTCCAGTAGACTCCCAGGAATTTGATGTAATCTTGAATGCTCTACCGCAGCCGCCAGTTGCAAGAACAACAGCTTTCGCCCTGAAGAGGTGGAATTCACCCTTATCCATCTTCAAGCCGATTGCACCCGCCACTTTTCCGTTCTTGCGGAAGAGATCGATGATGTACATTTCGTCTATTATTGTAACATTCTCCCTGTGGATTATCTGATCCTGCAGAGTCCTTATAATTTCAAGTCCAGTTCTGTCACCTACGTGACACAGACGTCTATATGTGTGACCTCCGAAAGCCCTCTGTAAAATCCGGCCATCAGGGGTTCTGTCGAAAAGCGCACCAAACTTCTCCAGTTCATGAACTCTATTTGGTGCTTCTTTGGCAAGTATCTCTGCCATTTTCCAGTTTCCGATGTAAACACCTTCTTCAACTATATCGCCAAAATGTACCTGCCAGTTGTCTTTGGGATCGACGTTGCCGAGGGCAGCCGCCATTCCTCCTTCGGCCATAACAGTGTGTGCCTTCCCCAGTAAGGATTTAGACACCATTGTCACTTTGAGACCTGCGTCCGAGGCGGCCAAAGCCGCACGCATGCCTGCCCCACCGGCTCCGATAATTAAAACGTCCGATTCTGTTTTTAAATATTGCTCAGCCATGAGAACCACTTATAATTATAGCTAGCTAAGTCTCTTGATACGTCCGACTATTATAAAGAATTTTATCATATATTAGCCTCCGCCGAACAGTATTTAAAAAGGAATTATGGGCTTCCACCGTTCAGCGTGCGAAAAACGTATCTCTTGATTTTCACTGGTTTCCGGTTCTTGGTTCTTAGGCTTCACACTAAGAGTTAAGGGTCGAAAAATAGGGGGAAAATCAATGCCCTAGAAACATCAGGGGAAGGGCATTGATGCAACGATCAGCGATAGGAGAGTGCCATATACAATAGAGATTATGAAAACCACCGTAATCAGGTAAGCCACAATTCTCCTTCCCCTGGCAGATATTCCTGTTTCATAGATGATGCCTTTTACGCCGTTAAGACCATGATAAGTAACTATCCCTAGAAAGGCGAGGAAAAACCCCATCCACCACGGGTTTTTCAGGTTTGCCACCACAGAATCGAATAGCTCGACTGGGCTCCCCCCATTGATATGGGCTACATAAAGGTGAACTCCGAGGAATACCACTACAAAAGCCCCGCTAAAGGCCTGGAGTAACCATTGAATGGAGCCAAGCCCCTTTTTCTCTTTCCTTGCCCCAGTTTTGTAATTAGCCCTATTATCCATTATACTCCACCTCCAGAAAGGAGAGTTTGCCAAGCAAAGTACAGGAACAGCAGCATCGCTGCCATGGCAACGCCCTCAAATGTGTAGAACAGCAGTTTATGACGCTTGACCCCTATCCCGACTTCGTTTAGCATTAATCGGATACCGTTAGCTCCATGGTAAAAAATAACCAGGGAAAGCAGGATGTCCATTATTATGAAGATGTAATAAGGGCCGTATGTGAAGGAAGTAATTATGTTGTTAAATGTAGCTCCTCCCCTGAGGAGATTTGACAGCACGAAGTAATGAAGGTAAAGATAAAGCACGATTACAATGCCTGAGATCCGATGCATTGTGTATGCAAAGAAACCGATTCCTTTGTGGGTGATCCTGGCCCAACCCAGAATTCCTCCCTTCGTTCCCGTCATATCATTTCCTCCTGAATATCTCCCTAATTTCATGAGCAATTCCCTCACGCCTTAGGATCTGAATTGCAAATGAGGGATCGACTTCCTTCGGACACACTTCAGAGCATTCTCCTGCGAAATGGCACCTCGATGCGCCATCTTCGTTTCCGATTATATCTAATCTCAGTTTTTTCCCCTGATCCCTGTTATCAAGGTTGTACCTCAAGGCTGCCACCAGGGCGGCCGGTCCAAGATAATCTTCATCTGAGCCTGAAATAGGACAGGCCGCCAGGCACAGGCCACATTTTATGCACATGGAAAACTGTTCGTATAACTTGAATTGGGCTGGAGTCTGCATAAGCTCACTTTCGTAGTGTTCTTTTTCATCCCTGATGATGTAAGGTTTCACTTCACGATATTTGTCAAAGAATGGCTCAATATCTACAACAAGATCCTTTATCACCCTGTAATGTGGAAGTGGATTTATCTTAATTTTATCTGACCCGAGGCTTTCAGCGATAGTAGAACAGGACATACGGGGTTTGCCATTTATTTCCATTGAGCAGCTTCCGCAGATCTCCAT
>JBJKQJ010000065.1:0-6815 GCA_046705445.1 Thermoplasmataceae archaeon | reverse complement strand
GGTAATAGCGGTCATAGTGGTCATTGGCTTCGTGTATTACAGACTCAGTGCACGTGGACCTTCAAAACCCAAAGAGAAGAAGCCTGTACCTAAAAAGACTGAAGAAAAGAAGAAGTAATTCTTCTATTTCTAAATTTTTTAAAATCAAAATTAATTATTTCATTTTAGTAATGGAGTCAATTCCAACTGATTTGTTCTAGCTTTTGAATGAAAATAAAGTTACATCTCTTCCAGGATTCTTATGCCAACTATGTTGGCTGCATCTTTTATAATAACCTTGAAGGCGGAGATGATCTGAACTCGCTTTTTCCTCTCTTCCTCAGGAGCGTTTATCACTGGACAGTTGGTGTAGAAGTCGTTGAATTTCCTTGTAAGTTCCAGAAGGTAATTGGCTACATTTTCAGGTTTCAGCCCATTCATTGCTTCAGTGAGGACATACGGGTAAAGGTACATTTGCCTGATCAGAGTTGTTTCGAAAGGATCGAAAGACATTCCCTGAACCCATGTAGAATCTCCCAGTTTTCGTAGAATGCTTGCTGCCCTTGCATAAGAATACATTACAAAAGGAGCGGAATCTCCCTCCAGATTCAGGGCATCTGACCACCTGAAAACCATGGGTTTGTTAGCGTTCAGCTTAAGAATGTGGAATCTTATTGCGGATACCGCAACGCTGGTAGCAATGTCTTTCAACTTGTCCTCCGGCAGTTCGGGTCTCTTTGACTTCACAACTTTGTACGATTCTTCAAGAGCTTTCTCGTAAAGCTCATCAAGGGTTACTATCTGCCCTTTCCTGGTGGACATTTTGCCGGATTCCAATGAGACATATGAATAGAATACGAAGTCCAGATGGGTCTTTTCGCCCCTTACTATGTTCAGTACATTCTCCAAATGGCCGGCGTGTTCTTTGTGGTTCTCTCCCAGAACATCAATGAGCCAGTCAAAGTTAGTGAGCTTGTACATGTGATAAGCTATATCCCTTGAGAAATAGAGCGATGTTCCATCCGCCCTGGTCATGAACATCTTGCGCCCGTTGCTCATAACATATTTTGCCCCATTTTCGTCCTGGAGCTCCTCGTCAAGATCCTCGAGAATTCTTCTGACATCGCCTGCCCTTATCAGATCTGATTCCCAGGTGTAGTCATCAATTTTTATTCCAATGTTCTCAAGTGAATTGTTAATGGATCCAAGGATTATGCTGCAGATTTTCCTAATTCCTTCAATGGTCTTCTGATCGCCTGTTTCATAATCTCTTATTATCTGATCAACCTCTTTGTTAATTTCAGAACCTTTTTCAAGTTCAATGGTCACTTTCTTGTAACCTTCGAGCAAGTCCAGTGCTGAAGGGTTTTCTGTTTCTACAAAGTTCCTGTACCCTGCATAAAGGGATGCAACCTGTCGTCCCGAATCATTTATGAAATACTGTGTGGTAACTCTATACCCGTACCTGTCCACCAGCTTTGCCAGGGAATCCCCGATGATGGAATTTCTAATTCTCCCAATGTGGATTGGACCAGTGGGGTTTGTGCTGGTATGTTCCACTGAAATTCTTTCAGGATCCTGGAATATGTCAGGGAATCTGTTAGTACCTTCTATCTCCTTCCATATGGCATTCATGAGAATGGCAGGATTGAAAGTGAAGTTTACATATCCACCTGAAGACTCGATCCGGTCGATGTAGGCCTCATTTGCAAGCCTTTCGTTGATCTGTTTGAATACTTCATCAGGTTTCAATCCTCTCTCCTTCATTACCTGGAACGCCCTGAAGGCAAGATCTCCATGACCGCTCTGGTCAAGGGCTATATCTCTTTCAGTTATCTCAGGATATACGCCTTTGATAGCCTCGAAAATTTTCTTCCAGTAATCATCGAAGAGAAGCATAGAGCGTTCATTGCTGGATTTTATATGACGCTTTCTGTTTGGGGCTCATAGAATTCTATAACAAGGGATTGAATTCATACTGTTCTGTGAATGCCCTGAGCGCAGAATAGAGCCTTTCATGGCTCACTTCAAAGAGAGCCGGCTTCCCAAGCTCTTCGGGGACAACAAACTGTATATTGTGATGCTCCACGTTGTATCTTTCATCCAGAATCTTCATTATGTTGTCGATTCCTATTTCCTTTACACTGGCTTTCTTTATCCCATATCTGTCCATCACTGCCATTGCCCTGTCCCTGGATTCTCTGCTTACTATGCCGGATCTCTCAGCTAGGAATAGTTCAACAAACATGCCTGCGGTAATGGCCTCGTAATACTTCACCCTGTATTTTGAGGCGTGAAGTATAGCTTCCCCTATTATTTTGCCAAAATTCAGTGATTTCCGATGTACCGGATCATTGTTCCCGGACAGCTCAGTCCGTGTCTGTATAGTCTTGGAAAGCAGCCTGATGAGCCCTTCACTCTCCTTCAGTACCTTGATATCGTCGTGGCCGTTCAGAAGGCTTATAAGGGCATGATCGTAGAGAAGCCCGTACCTTAGTATGTCTGTAATGGCATCCCTCAGATCATCATTGTCAGAGTTTCTTGTGAAATAGGTGTCTATTGCAATTTCCTTTGGTGCATACCTAGTGGACATGGCGTCTTCAAAACTTGAAAAGTTGATTCCGTTAACCCCGGATACAGCATTGGAAACCTGTGCAAGAGGGAGTGTAGGCACTGGAATGTAGTCAATCCCGCCTCTGTAAGTGGAGGCTATGAAACCGGAAATATCGCACAATCTGGGGCCACCGATTCCTATTAGTAGGGATTCTGTGGTTATGTTCCTCTCAATCATTACCCTGATGATTTTCTGATAATTTCTAATATTCTTGAGGTTCTCATCAAAATTGAGTGTTATTTTGGTGAATTCCCCCCTTATTCCAGAGAGGTCTGGTATATGTTCTCCGAATTTCTGGAGGCAATCGCTGCCTGCGATGAGAACAACACGATCATATTTCTGGGATATTTCGGTAAGTCTTTCAATGATATTGTCTCCAACAGTTACCGGAACATCAGCCGAATTTATGGTCATAATGTTGCGTTCCGCATTGTTCCCTATTTTAAGCCCCCCATTATAAATGGCTTAACCATAATAAATAATTGTTCCTTATATTGTTAAAAATCGCATTCGTTGACCTATCCCCCACCCAATTTTTCAAAAAAGCAGGCATTTTGTAAGAAGAAGGCATGCGTGAACCATCTTCACGGATTAGAAAAAATAGAAGAATTGCGCGATACAACTGCCAAGTCAGAACCTTTTAATAAGTTCCAATAATCATAAAACCCGTCAATTAATGACATTTAAAGGAGCAAGGAAATTTAGGGATCTCGCCAATGATGGGTATCTGAAAATTGAAAACCACGGCATAATTGCAAGTAACAGAACCGCCGCTTTAGTGGGTCTCAATGGAACAATTGACTGGGCATGCCTTCCAAATTTTAATTCACCGCCTGTGTTTGATTCCATACTTGACAGGAACCGGGGGGGATTTTTCAGCATCAAGCCGGTTGAGACAGAAGATCTTGAAGTGACACAATACTACAAGGAAATGACTAATGTTCTCATCACAGAGTTTTTCAGGGACTCACAAGCGATATTGAGAGTTACTGATTTTATTCCTACCTCAGATTATCCGACAATCAGTTTCCCAGAGGTTCACAGACTTGTGGAGACCAAATCAATAGAGGTCCCGATAGAAGTATCATTCAAGGCCACCCTTAATTATGGCAAGGATCCAATTTCTCTTTCCTCCAGAAGAAATGGTTTCATCTTTCAGGCAAAGGGGAGCAATGTCGGTCTGGTAAGTGAAATTCCACTTGAGGAGGAAGATCACTTGGTCTCGGGGTACACTACACTCCCCAAGAGATCCTCAAAATGGCTGATTGCACTTCATGGCATCCGGCATCTTGACGCTGTTCAGGATTACAAGTCCTATGAAAGGATGGAGGAAACAATCGATTACTGGCAGAAATGGGCTGCAGCCAGCAATTACAAAGGTTTCTACAACAATGACGTCATAAGGTCGGCCCTTACCCTGAAGGGGTTATTCTATGAACCCACAGGACTTATGGTTGCGGCGCCTACTGCAAGCCTTCCGGAATGCATTGGGAGCGAAAGGAACTGGGATTACAGGTACTCCTGGATCAGAGATACTGCATATGTCATAGAGGCTCTGGCAATGATCGGCTACAACAGGGAAGCCACAAAGTTTCTTTACGATATGATGGACATTATCGAGAGGGAGAACAAGGTGAGGACAATTTACCCCATAAACCAGGCGGGCGATCTCCAAGAACTTGAGCTGGACTATGAGGGTTACAGACAGTCCAGACCTGTAAGAGTTGGAAACAAGGCATCCACACAGCTTCAGGTGGATCAGTTTGGTTCCATAATAAATGCAATCCATGCCCTGAGCCTCAGTGGAGGCATCATAAATTCCTACCTGTGGAATTTTGTGGGAGAAACTCTTGACACTCTGGGGGAACTCTGGAAACTCCCGGATTCCAGCATATGGGAGTTCAGGACCGAGCCTAAGCATTACGTTTATTCAAAGATAGTCTCCTGGTCAGCCTTCAACAATGCTATTGCAATGGGCAAGGCTCAGGGATTCTCTGGCCCGTACAGGAAGTGGAGAGCAATTGCCGATGCCATCAAGGATGATGTCCTGAAGAACGGTTATGATCCTGAACTGAACTCTTTTGTCCAGTTTTATGGCTCCAGGGAAACAGATGCGTCCCTGCTCAGGCTTCCTCTTCTTGATTTTATTCCTGTTAATGACAGCAGGTTCCAGGGAACATTTGAGAAAATAGACAGGGACCTGAGGGTAACGGATCATCTACTCAAGAGATACCGTGAAGATGACGGCTTAAGTGGAAGAGACAACGCGTTCCTGCTTCTATCATTCTGGTATGTTGAGGTCCTAATCAAAATGAACAGAATTGAGGAGGCCAAGGATATTTTTGACTCATTGATGGAAAGGGCGAACCATCTTGGCCTTCTTGCAGAGGAGATTGACTTCGACACTGGAGAACAGCTTGGAAACTTCCCACAGGCAATCACACATCTGGGTGTAATTAGGGCGGCCGTATTGCTCAACTCGGCCTTCAAGAACGGCCACAGGTCAGTGAGAAAACCTGGGGGCAGGCGCTGAAAATTATCTTTAAACCTGCATTATTGCGTATTTTTTCTTAATGTTGAGCCTTTCCTTACACCATTGCCAAATCAGGACTCATTTCCTCATTTTCTCAATCAAAGATCGCTTTCATATGGAATTCCCTGATGAAATTGCCCTATGCACGGCACCCTAAGGATATTCAGGACACCCGCTTTCAGCCATGAATGGTTTTCTGAATTCATCAAGATGTCACTTAATCAGCACAGTGAGTTCCACCTTCTGATCACAGATGGAATAATGATGGATTTCAGGTCACTGTTCTCCGAGAATATCCTTCAAAGCATCAAGGTCCAGAGGATCCTCACGTCATATCAGCTGCAGAAGATACTCATGGACTCTGACGACAGCCCTTACTATATTTCAGCAACAACTGCTGTCATTGAAACGTGGCCATCGGCGGTTGTGGAAAGCATCTATGACATAATGAAAATCAAAACCCATTACCGCGGGGGAATAATTTTCCTGAATGTAGTTGGTCAGAGCGGAATTTTTGAAAAATATCTTGGAAACAGGGTGCTTGCAAGGGAATATTCGCACAGAAAAGGAGGACTTTATTCATGGGAAGAACAGTTCCAACAGTAAGGCAGAGCATGGAGGCACTTGCAAACCGTTTGCAGAAAATGTCAGAGATAATGAACTCAGATGATTCAGAAGTGCTCAATTCAGTTCTTGTAAAGGGGAGGCGGCATGCACATGAGGTGTCATATTCAGATCTGGATGTGACTTATGGTTTTCTGCTTTCCATCATTATTGAAATGGAAAAGGAACTTAGAAAACTGCGAAAAGGCATGGAGCCATGAAAGACATAATAATAAATGCCACCGGAACGGATGCGATGAAGCTCTGGTACCTCAGTGGCGGAAAGGTGTCTTTCAAGAGGTTCAGGAACACTTCATGGATTTTTGTTGCAGGAACAGCCTATGATCTGGAGTTTCTCGCCAGGCAGCTTGATGCATCGGGAAAGTACAGGTACGCTGAGGCTACGAGAAACAATGTTTACGGCCCATTGAACGGGCTCGAGATAGAGGCTAAACCCTCTGAGATAAACGATCTAGTACTTGCGATTGAACATATAGGATTCGGCAGGAAATACAGCATATTCAACGCAGACATAAACCCTGCACTGAGGTTCATGTCGGAAAGGAGCCTGGGGTTTTTCTCCATAGATTCCCCTGAAGACATGGACCCGGAGATAAGGTCTGTTTATATTGGCGGAAAGACAAATCTTGGCTCACCGGTGGAAGTCAGGATTAACGACAGGAGGTACAGGAAAATTAATACTGGGCTTCTCTCAGACCTAGAATTCGCAATTAAGGACAGCACAATTGTGGTTTATGACAACCGGGACAGGTTTTTTGAGAAACTCATGAAGCTTCTTGCAATAAACGGTTTCAACCCGGGATTTTCAAGAGGAAAACAGGGATCAACATACCAGTCCTATGGACAGGTTTATTACAGCAATCCCAGGATTAACATACCGGGAAAAATTGCAATTGAAGCAGATTCCTTCACATATTCCGAAGCAGGGATCGCCGGCCTCATAGAGATGTCAAGAATATCGACGCTCCCCATAGTCCCCGCTTCCACAGTTACTGCCGGACCTGCTGTCTCATCCATGGAGGAGTCTTACGCAATAAGGAATGTAATTCTCATTCGACTTTACTT
>JBJKQJ010000064.1:0-8049 GCA_046705445.1 Thermoplasmataceae archaeon | reverse complement strand
TTTCAGTACATCCCTTTCTGGCGATTTTTCAAGTGTCTTAAGCAGGGTGACAAAACCACCATGATCCAGGTATGCCCCCAGAGTTTCCATTATTTCAAAATCCGCTGCATATGAACCTGAAATAATTTCTCTGGCACCCCGATCATTCAACTGTAGATAGCTGCCTTCCGACCATACCACTGGGGCATGATCACAGAATCCGAGACAGGATACCTCTTCTATTTCACCTTCACTGAATTTTCTAAGGTAATCCGATCCAGTTTTTTGTGACTTCAAACTGCACGGGAGCCCCGTGCATTTCTTCACTTTACCCCCATCCGGTCTGTAAAAACTCCACAAATTTTCAGCCTGGTATGGTTTCAGGCCATGTTTCTCGGCCAGCCTGTGCAGATCTTCCTTTGTTTTTACAGTTTTATCTTTATCATTCATCAGTTCATGCAGAAATTCCACTTCACTCTGTTGAGACATTTTATACCCCGCTCCAGCTCATTCTCCCAGAATACCGGTTTCTGAAGAAATATACGGACTGTATACTCTGTGGACATTGTACAATCCTGTGTAGCTATGAAATCAACAAGGTGACATTACAAAATCGTGATGCCTAATATGTTTGGTTATCCTTTAATTCTGATTCAAATCAAGTTTGCAAAAAATTAAAGGAGCTAGTCTATTTGAATGGATATTCTTGAGCTTTCTACTTTTGCTGTGAAAGTAAAACAATTCTTTCCACAAAACTGTAGGTTTCCTCCGTTGCCAATTCGAGGTTATGAAGCGACTTTTTGAAGTCCCACTCAACTTCCAGCAAGTGATTGGCATCAGGGAATACAACTGCGTGAATGTTATTCTTGTTGCTTATGATCCTTATGGCATCAATATCAAAAGCAGGATCATTGTCTCCTACCAGAACAAGTATATTTTCAGCCGAGAGAATGAAATCCAGGGTTGATTTAAGAGGAGTCTGGAATATGTAATTCTTTGGATTCCTGAAATTTCCACCACAGATCCTGGACACTATGTTTGTTCCTATGCTCTTTCCAAGGAAAATAACTTCATTGTATGTATTCTCTTCAAGGAAGTTACTCAAGAAATCCCGTATTTCTGAGGCGGAAATCTCCAAGTTGGCTTGTGTGACATTTGTTCTGTTGGCTTGAAAAGCATATTCAAGACTCAGAGTATCTGAACCGGCTTCATAGGCAGCCATTGCTGAGTACCACATGAGGGGGGCATCTTTCAAATAACCCTGGCCTGGAAAAATCAATGTGATTACTTTGGAAGGCTCCTCATGATACCTGTAGGTGTACAAAGATGGCCTTCCCATTTTTGATTTGCACTCCAGACTTCTTATTATCACGCAGATTCCTTCTTAATTATAGGCTGAGTTCTTTTATAAAGAATCGTTCAGGACGAATTTTAAAAATTAATTCTATCAGGAAACTAATGCATTCCTGGTTTCAAGCCTGAGTTTGACACTCTCATTGTGGGCCATCTTCAGGAGATCAGGATATTTTTCACCATACTTGCTTCTCAGGAACTCAACAGATGAATTAAGTGAAATCCTGTTTCCAGCACTTATATAAGTCTTATTGTTGAGGGCGTATGCGCATTTCTCACCAGCCATCTCAATCCATTTCCCGTTCTTTTTTCCTGTGAGAAGAGATTTGGCAACGCCAATCGTGGGTATTTCCAGCCTGACTCCGGCGAACGATGCGAGGCCCGCATGCCTGGGGTGCAGATACCCATTAGCGTCCACAAGCAGAAGTCCGTTGAAACCCTTTGCCAGTTCGCTTATGAACTTGAATTCCCGGTATGACAAATATCCGGGAATGTATGGGAAATTTACAGGCATTACGACCTTTCTGGCATCAAAGGAGCCATCGGGCTTTTCAATCACCATAGCGCCATATCCTGTAAAATCATCATAGGAAACATCTATGGCGGCTATCCTTTCTGGGCTGAAATCATCTTCCAGGACCACTGATGATGCCGTAGCCTGCTGCTCATTACTCATGAATTCCAGAGGCTTTTCGGTGTGAAATTCATCAAAAAGCAACCCTTGGAAGTCACTTATTTTATCATCAAATACTTCGACCCCGTCTGAATTCAATCTTCTTATCTTTTCTGCCGAGCCATCAGGATGCGTGAACTTGCCAACGGATCCATCGGAACGCACAACCTTGTAGCAGGGTGTGCCTATGGGGTCCGGATTAATTGAAAGCATATACCCACAGGCCCTTGATGCCACAATATCCCCAAGTGCCCTTGCAAGCGCTCCATATGTTGTGACCATTCCGGATGGAACCTGTCTTACCAGGGAATAGAAATAACTGTAAAGGTCAAAATTAGTGAAATCCTCTGAAGCAATAGGCATGAACAATTCAAGACAGTGTTTTGCTTTATTAACTTTTGAGTTTCTAAAAATGTTAAGGGATCATTAATTAAATCCCATATGATTTCGGTGCAATGTTTGAGGCAACCTTTGAAAGGATAGGGAGCTTTTCAGCCAGGAACAGTGGGAAAGTAATCATCTTCTGGATAGTACTCCTTTTAGTATTGTCTCCTTTTGCCAGTCTCCTTTTCTCTCAGACTTCTTATGATATTGGCAGCAGCATAGCACCTCCAAATGCAATGTCAACCACAGCAGATAATATTCAGAGTGCATATTTCGGAGGCAGTGGCTCAGGGAACAGTTCCAATCAGAGTATGGTTATCGTGACAACTGGGACAGACTTAAACCAGAACTCTGCGGTTCTAGCGCTTCTCAACAGCCAGCGAAATGTAAATTCAACCCTCTCCAGACAGGGGATTACAGCCAATTTCACTTCGATCATAGGAGTAGAAAACAGCACACTATCAGGAGTGGCACAACTTGCCTGGGTATACACTAACGGCACTTATCCTATTGTCCAGAGCTTGAATACTCAATCATACCAGATTAATGGAACTCTTAATGCATTGTCCGGAATAATGTTCGGGGCAGCTTCAACTTACCTGAATACTTATCAAACTTACCCAGACAGAAATGCTTCTTACAATGCCACGGTTCAGTTTGTATCCTCACCCAGCTTTCCTTCCACTTTACAGCCCATTGGGATCATTTTTGTAAACAGCTTTACCCAGTTTCTCAATCAGACATCCGTAGATGTCCAAAATGCAACTCTTGCAGTGAATGAAGCCGTGACATCTCCTACATCGCAATTCTATTTTCTGCAGCAGTCGGCATCAGCCCCACTTTACAACATGAGTTACTCCATAAACCAGAACTTCACACTTTTGGACTTTTTGGCAAATCCCAATGGTTTTTCATCACTATTCAATCAAAATTTCACGAAAAATTATACCACAAGTTTTCTGTTAACTCAGTTAAGCAACCAGACTCAAATAATGAACTTCACAAGAGATCAACTTTACCTTACATTACCCGAATTAGTCAATATTTCTTATGGAACAGGCAACCAGATGGCACTGTTCCAGTTGAATGATACAGTGGATGGGATAGTAACCAACAGCACAGTTCAATATTTCCGTGGTAGCCCGGTTGTTTCTATCAATGTAGCAACCATATACAATTTTGTGCAAGCCATAAACCAGTCGGAAAATCCCAACCTTACAGCTTACAGCTTTCTAGTCGGCGGGAGTTTTTCAATATATCCTGCCGTGCCTGCTGCATATGTTTTCCATCAGTTTGTCGGTTATGACAACTCAACGGTAATTACAATTCTTACAACAGATGCAAATCTGACCGCTTCCCAGGTGGACCAGGTGGGAAATGAATACCACTTACAACTTTCACCTCTTGGTAAAACTGCTTATTACATAGCTGGGTCCTCCGCCCTCAGCAACCAGCTTGCCAGTGAATCGCTCACAGGCATGGTCAGAGCCCTTGTCATCGGCATTGTTCTCTCAGTGATTATTGTTGGTGTATTTTTTAGATCACCGGTTGCGGCATTCCTGCCACTGGCGGTGTTCGGAATGTCAGCAGCGATTTCTCTCTCCCTGAATGCCCTGCTTTACAAGTACGTGTTGCACGGCTCTATTTCATTCATCACGCCAACCTTGCTGCTCATACTCCTTCTGGGTCTCTCCAGCGATGACGTTGTGTACATAATGTCCAGATACAGAAAGGAATTAAGGTACAAAAATGGAGATGCAGCGGCAGTAACTTCCAGATGGGCCGGTCACGCTGTTTTCACTTCAGGAATCACTGTAGCCCTTTCATACGTAGTACTCTGGATTTCCGGTGTTCCAATATTCAGCGACTCCGGTATTACAAATGCCATTGGGGTCATAATAACAATTCTGATAGCAAATACTTTCCTAATTGCAGTACTCAGCAGGGGAAAAGGTCGTGTTTACTGGCCCTACAATGTGCACAATGAGGGCCCCCTTCCTGCAGAGAACGCAATGAAGAAAGTTGCCAATGTTGTGGTAAACAATAAGGGAAAGATCTTTGTTCTGTTTCTAATAAGCACACTCCTTGGGACATACATTTATTCAATAACTCCCACAAACATGGACGTTTTCAAGCTGGTGCCATCAAGCAGTGGAATACAGGCACTTGAGGTCGTAAACGGTAGCTTTAATGGCGATTTCTTTGACAGGGGTTTCATCATACTGGAATTCCCAAGCCCTGTCATTGTGGGATCATCCTATAACCTGTCAGAGATGAACACCATAACTGCAATTGAGAATAAGCTTCTCAGCAGTTCCCAGGTTACGCAGGTATATGGACCAACCTTTCCATATGGAACATACCAGGGAGCCAATCTATCAAATGTACCTCAGCAGTACCAGTCCCAATTTACGACCCAGATGAACAGTTACATAGGCAGCGACAGCAGATACGTAATGATAGATTTTCAATTGCAGAGCCTTGCTTATGAAAATCAGCCTTCAACATTCGTGAAGAACATCCCTCAGTATATTTCAGGAAGCACAGGTACGGTGAAAAATGTGTATATTGGTGGTTTGACTGAATCACGGAACGATGCATATTCATTCACGTTGAGCACTTTCATCAAAATGGTGCCAATCCTTGCACTGGCCATATTCGTGGTTTTGCTTATACAGATCAGCTCACTTCTGACACCAATAAGACTTATCCTGATGGTATTCGCTTCAGTTCTTGTATCTCTGGCACTGGCTTATCTTGCCTTGCATTTCTACCTCGGCCTTCCCATACTAATTTTCCTGCCAATGTTCACGGTGATAACACTGCTTGCAGTGGGTCTGGATTATGACATATTCATGGTTGCAAGGGTCCGGGAAGAAGTGTACAAAGGAAATACTGATGAGGACGGCATAAAAACAAGCATTACAGAAAACGGCGGCGTAATAATAACCCTCGGCACTCTGCTTTTTGCGACATTCGGTTCACTGGCCTTCAGTGGAATAGGCATTATCCAGGAAATAGGAATAGGGCTGGCATTTGGTGTACTTATAGATACATTCGTGAGCTGGCCGCTTTTTGTTCCTTCCGTGATGCTTTATCTCCACAGGTACAACTGGTGGCCTTCAAAAATATCTGGGACTGGAAGGAAGAACAAGGAATAATCTTCCCTTATTTCTTTTATTTTAATTCCGGACAATATTTAATTTCAATTGGAGCAAAGTATAACCGCATTTCTACGAATTCCGTTTTTGTATAAGGTAAGAAAAAACTTTATAGCTATCACCTATTAAGCTTCGAAGCCCATGAAAACCTATCTTAAAGTAACTTTTTCCAGCGAGGGTGCCAAACCCAGTGAGGTAATAAATAGGTTGAGGTCTCTCGGATTTAAACCCGTAATCGGAGAACAGGATCTTATCTATGAATGGGGGGACAATGCAACCACAGAAGACTCTATTTGGTTTGCGGATAAGATTCAGGCAACACTTGAGGGATTCAAGGTAATGTTCCAGATCGAGACCCTGAACGACTAGATATAGAACCGGCTTTTAACCTATACATAGGTGCGCGAAGGTTTTCACAAAATCATAGCATATAAGGCTTGATTATGTTCAAGACTATTTATTCCTGAACATTGTCTTTTCTATAGGGAATCCTTCTTATGTCGCTGCAGTGGCCGCATGTAGCAATGCAGAGTCCTTTCTTGATTCTTATGCGGGTATCATCACCATAAGGCAGTCCGCATTTTTTGCAGTAAAATCTCTTTATATCCCTTGGAACTGAAAGATCCATTCTCCTGCCAATTCTTTCGGCAAGCCTGAGATATTTCGAGGCAAGTTCAGGCTTATCTGGTCTAATGGCAACCGCCAGCTCAAAAAGGCGATGCATTCTCTCGTATGCTATATCCTTTGGCGGGGCTATCTTTCTCCTGTGTACCATTATTAATGGCTTTGGAATTATACACCAATGATAAAGCTTATCCTTCTGGATGTAGACGGTACTTTAACAGACAGAAACAGGCTGATTTCAACAAGAGCCATAGAATCCGTAAGGAAAGTTCAGAAAGAAGGAACAATTGTGAGTCTTGCAAGTGGAAATGTAATTCCTGTAATGTACGGACTTAAAATTTTGCTGGGCATCAATGGGCCAGTTTTCGGGGAGAATGGCGGCATTAAATTTCATGAGACCACTGAAAAATTCTTTTCGCAGGAGAAACCCAGGAAAGTTATTGAAAGGCTCCAGAAGGAGGGGAGGCTTGAGGGCATACTCTCCAATAAATGGCGGGAGACATCCTATGGGTATGTCCCACTGAACCATTCAGAGGATTACATAAATGAAACTGCAAGAAAAGAAAACCTGGAAACAGTAGACAGCGGATATTCATGGCATATGCTCAACAGTGGCCAGAACAAAGGCTTTGCCCTGGAACACCTCAGGAAAATCTACGAACTGGAATATTCAGAAATCCTGGTAATGGGGGATCAGTTCAATGATGCGCCCATGTTTAAGAAGGAAGTGGTGAAAGCCGTCCCATATAATGCGCAGGACAGCTTGAAGGAAATTGCCGATTATATTTCAAGCAGTGACAATGGAGATGGTGTGGCAGAGGTTCTCTCAAACCTTGGTCGATTTTAGTTCCCCCACATGCTTTCCAATGCGGCCCTCTACAAGTTCTCCATTATCTATCAGGATCTCTCCCCTCAATGTCACCGTATTGGGAAACACAGCGTAAGACTCGTGGAATGGGCTTATGGGAGTCTTTGAATGCAACCTTTCCTGGTTTATCCTTGAAATGTCACTGAGCTTGACAGACATAAAATCTGCAAAGTAACCCTCCTCTATTCTCCCCTTGTTTGTTTTCATCAGATCAGAAGGATTGCGAATGGCAGTGTCGTAGAGCACATTCATTCCAAGGATCTTCTTCTGCACCAGGGCCAGCATAAGGGGAACACGTGTTTCCACGCCTATTATACCAGACGGAGCCTGTGCGAACTCCTGCTTGTCGTGTTCTGAATGGGGTGGGTGGTCGGAAGAAAGTATGGCGAACTTTCCGTCGAGGTACGACTGGAGATTTCCTTCCTGGGTCTCCCTGTCTCTGAGGGGCGGATTGACTTTTCCCCAGGGACCCAGTTCCATTCCTGTATTTAGAAGAAGGTGGTGGGGAGTAACCTCACCTTTCACTCTGTTTCCTAGTATTTCGAGGCTCCTCGGAGTGCTTATATGGCCCATAACAGAGTTTGGTATATTCAGGTCAACAATGGTCTGTGCAGAAATTTTTTCACAGGCTTCGGGCCTTGCCATATCGTGTTCTGCCAGGTTATTGACTTCTTCTTTTCTGTTTTCCCTTAGGCATCCTGCATCCTCACCGTGAAAAACAACAGGTACATTGATTTTTTTTACGGTCTCAATTGATCCGGCTGAAAAATCACCGGCTGGAAGGCTGTTTGTGCTTCCTCCAAGGTACACCTTTATGGAATCGGTCTTTCTGCTAATCAGTTCTGCATTGTTTCCATTGAACATGGTGTAAAGCCCGAAATCAACGTATGCCCTGTTTTTGACTGTGGCCAGTTTCTCTCCCCATGTGTTGTAATCCAGAATGGGAACCCTGTTGTTGGGCATATCAAATACAGTGGTGGTTCCTCCGTAAGCAGCCGCTGTTGTTC
>JBJKQJ010000063.1:0-4511 GCA_046705445.1 Thermoplasmataceae archaeon | reverse complement strand
CCCAAGTATCATGGGTCCGAAAGCCAGGCAATAATCAATGTAAGTTCTGCCGTCTTCATCAGTTATTCTTGGACCAGAACCGCTTCGGATAAACTTAGGGTATGGCGGATAAAATCTTACCGGTGAATTAACGGCGCCTGGAAAAAGAGAAGAAGCCCTTGAATAAAGTTCCTCTGAAGACATAAATAGGGATGCGTTTCAACATTAATTTTTCTTGCCTCAGGGGCTTTTATTAATAGAGGGTGTACCGTTACACTATTCAGTGGCAGAAACATCAACTTTCCACATTATCCGGAATGCAGATTCCCGAAACATGAAGGAGATGGAAGATTCATCTGTCGATCTTGTGGTTACATCCCCCCCTTATCCAATGATCGAGATGTGGGACAAGATTTTCTCCGGGATGGAACCATTGATTGGGAAAGCCATTGCAGATCAGGATGGTGATTCTGCTTTCCGGCTGATGAACCAGCAGCTCAACGTGGTATGGAATGAAGTCTCCAGGTTAACAAGGGAAGGCGGAATTGTGTGCGTTAACATTGGTGATGCAACCAGGAACCTGGGAAAGAGTTATCAGCTTTATCCATCCCATTCGGCAGTCTCAGATCAGTTTAGGAAAATGGGGTTCGAGGAACTCCCTTCAATAATCTGGAAAAAACCTGCAAATTCACCAAACAAGTTTCTTGGTTCGGGCACGCTCCCTGTCAATGCCTACGTGACCCTGGAACACGAATACATCCTGATCTTCCGGAAGAGGCCACGTAGAACTTTTTCTGCAAAGGCAGAGGCTGCGAGAAGGCAGGAAAGCGCTTACTTCTGGGAAGAAAGAAATCTATGGTTCTCCGATGTATGGGAGAACCTCAGAGGAATCAGGCAGAAAAACCCTGTCAATGGCACAAGGGAAAGAAGCGGTGCATATCCCCTGGAACTCCCTATGCGTCTCATAAACATGTATTCCATCAAGGGTGACACTATTCTTGATCCATTTGCAGGGACTGGTTCCACTGCAATAGCAGCAGCTTCTTCAGAAAGAAACAGCATCGGTTACGATCTGGATCGGGAAATGGCGGAAAACGCAAGGAAAAATATCCTTGGATCTGAAAAGCTGATGAATACTCTTGTGGAAAAAAGGATATCAGATCACTCATCATTTGTTGAATCGGAAACCGCCAGAAGGGGGGCATTCAGCTATACCAACAGTTACCATAAGTTTCCGGTGGTGACAAAAACAGAGTGTGGCATTATTCTGAGAAAGGTTGGACACATGTCACTGGATGGGGATAAAATCCTGGTCAGATATGTGTGATTTTCTCACTTTGGTGTTGTGGCCACATTGATTTCAGAATATCTGAAGCAGGATATGACGTGGTCATTTACCATGCCTGTTGCCTGCATGAATGAGTAGCAGATTGTGGAGCCTACAAACTTGAACCCTCGCCTGAGCAGTTCACGGCTCATTTCATCTGATGCCGGTGTTTTTGCAGGTACCTGTTCCAGAACAGACCAATGATTGACTTTTGGTATTCCGCCAACAAACTTCCAGATGAACGCTTCAAAACTTCCATATTCTTCCTTCACTACAAGAAATGCCTTTGCATTTGCTATGGCGGCATTTATTTTCAGCCGGTTCCTTATTATTCCTGCATTTGAGAGGAGGGATGCTATCCTGCTCTCATCGTATAATGCAATTTTTTCCGGATCAAAATTGTCAAAGGCCTCACGGAAGTTTTCCCTTTTATGGAGGACTGTTTTCCAGCTCAGGCCAGCCTGTGCTCCTTCCAGAATTAGCAATTCAAAGAGTTTCAGGTCATCGTGCTGTGGTGTTCCCCATTCTTCATCGTGATACTTCAGATAGAGTGGATCGGACATGGGAACCCACCCGCATCTTTCCCTTTCATCGACCATATTAAACAACTAATTCCTCATATGAATTTAAAATATAATCAATTCCCAGTGGTGAAATGCTCTGTTTGGCATCCTAATAGTCCGTCTAGTATGTTACACGGATAAAAAAATAAAAAAGTAGTAAAATTACTACTTTCAGTTCATTTCCTGGAGGACTTCTCTTGCCTTTCCCAGGAATTCTTTTATGTCTTCTTCAGTCAGGACCAATGCAGGTCTAAGTCTTATTGTCAATTCTCCAGCCTTAAGCAGCAGAACTCCTTTAGAGAACATCCTGTCGAAGAATTCATCCCTAGATTTCTCACTTCTCAGATCGAATGCTGCCATTAGCCCCCTTCCTCTTGCATTTGATACAAGGTCTGGGAAATCAACACTCAGGTTCACAAGTTCATCTACAAGGACTTTCCCCACCTTGGCTGCGTTTTCGATCAGGGATTCCTCAACCATGATATCGATGAATTTCTTGGCCCTGACCATATCCACAAGGTTTCCGCCCCAGGTCGAATTTATCCTGCTTGATACCTTGAAAACATTATCCTTGACTTCGTCTATTTTGTTTCCTACCATGATGCCGCAAACCTGGGATTTCTTGCCAAAGGCCATTATATCTGGTTTGACGTCATAATGCTGGTGTGCCCACCATTTACCTGTCACTCCCATTCCGGACTGAACTTCATCCATAATGAGAAGTGCATCATTCTCCTTTACAAGTTTTGCGACATTCTTGAAATATTCATTTCTGAAATGGTTGTCACCGCCCTCCCCCTGGATTGGTTCCATGATAAAAGCAGCAATATCATTGCCGTATTTCTCAAAATATTGTTCCATCTCAGAGAGGCTCCTCTTTTCAAGCTCCTCCACTTGTTTCAGGCTCTTCTCGTTAATCGGGAAACTGAGTTTTGGATTGGTCACTCTGGGCCAGTCAAATTTCGGGAAATATTCGGTCTTCCTGGGATCATGGGTGTTTGTGAGGCTCAGTGTATAACCGCTTCTCCCATGAAATGCCTCTTTCAGGTGCATTATCTTTGAGCCAATCTCTTTTGTTTCACCATTTGCCAAGTTCTTGCGGACCTTCCAGTCGAAAGCAGTTTTGAGGGCGTTTTCTACTGCGAGTGCACCTCCAGAGACAAAGAAAAAGTATCTCATATAGTCCGGTGTGGCTTGCCTTGAAAGGGTGTCTACAAACTCGGCCATCTGTCTCGTGTAGATATCAGAATTTGTGACCTTTGTCTTGGCTGCCAGCATGAGGTCTTTCTGGAATTCTGGGTCAGAGAGTCCGGGGTGATTAACACCAATTGGGTTTGAAGCGAAAAATCCAAAGAAATCCAATAAATAGCGTTCTTTGTTCGAGTCGTACAGTCTGACGCCCTTGCTCTTTTCCAGATCAAGGACCATGTCAAGGCCATCAGCCAGCATCCTCGATCCGATAACATTATGCACATCTTGAGGGCGTATCATGGATTCTAGTTTCATGATACTATATTAGTTACTAAGATATATTTCATTTTATTGCTGTTTTACGGGTTCAGGAGATAATTTACGAAATTCGAATACAAGGTCTTTGTTATTTCATTGCTTGTGCATTCGAAAATAAGTCTTTAGAGCAGACAATTCGATAGAATATGTATTCTATTTCATTGACCGATTGTTTCTCACCTAATTTTTTATTAACTAATGCTGTAAGGCACTGTCAATAATTTCAACTTGGTTCAAGGTTATTTGGTCTTTTCTGGAATATTTTACAAAGTTTGAAAATTCATAAATAAAGAATATGTCATCAGCCTCTTAAAGCAGTTAACATGAAATTTCTGGGACATTCTAAAATTCATGAAAATTTATATAAACAGTGTGGGAATTAAACAATGATAGTAAATGCTACCGAAGAGTGTCAAAACCATTTCGGACGTAATTAACTATTATTATGCATGGCTAGTAATCGCAGAAGCTGCAGGTAAGAAGAAGGAATACGGCTTTATCAATTATACATACAACAAGTTAAAAAACGGCGAAATGCAGATTGCAAATAGGGATGGGGAAATTCGGGTCCAGATGAGAACCGGCCCGGTGTGTGTATACTGCGGGGATCCTGCAGATAGCAGGGATCACGTTATACCGCGCATTCATGGTGGTCCTGAGGGACAACAAAACGTTGTGCGTTCATGTAAACACTGTAATTCCTCCAAGGGTGATAATGACCTTGTCGACTGGTGGGTAAATCTCAAGGGTAATGATGAAAGCACACTTCCAAGAATACCTGCTGGTATATATCTGAAATACAGCATGGATTGGCACAGAGTGCATGATTCCCTTGAGG
The DNA here is from genome assembly GCA_046705445.1 of Thermoplasmataceae archaeon. GTDB lineage: Archaea > Thermoplasmatota > Thermoplasmata > Thermoplasmatales > Thermoplasmataceae > JAJZOM01. The sequence continues at coordinate 295 of JBJKQJ010000063.1, read as the reverse complement.
ATCCTGCCAGGAGCCTTCTAGATCTAAAACCTTTCTCACACATGAAAGGGCGCTAATTCACAAAATGGCGTATAATCCCACCCTCTGCATTGGGGAAATAATACAAGATCGATATTCAAACTCTTATTTTCTAAGGTTTGACATCAATCAGTAGAATTCATCAACCACTTTTGTCTCCTCATCAACAAAGAATACTCTGACCTGCAAAATATGAATAGGCTTCGTTATTCGTTCAATAAGTTCTCGATGTTTGCTGTCCCCCGGCAAAGCAATCCCACCAATAAACCCTTGAGTA
>JBJKQJ010000062.1:0-4569 GCA_046705445.1 Thermoplasmataceae archaeon | reverse complement strand
GAATATTACCACTATGGCCTAGTGGATTTCCCTAATGTTATTCTGAAAACTTCGACCATAAAAAAAGGAATTAAAGAGGGATTATACACTGGATGGGATGACATCAGGCTGGGTTCTCTCCTGACTTTCAGAAAGAGGGGATTCAGGCCGGAAACTTTCAGGAGATACTGGATTGAGTCTGGCATGAGGGAGATCGATTCAGAATTTTCCATTGAGATATTCAACTCAATGAATAAGGAAATTGTTGACCCGGTTACAAGGAGGTTGTTCTTCGTAACTGAACCAGTGAAAATAAGGATACAAGGTGCCAAAAACCTGAAGGCAACGCTGAACAACCATCCATCCAACAAATCTCTCGGGACAAGGACCTATGAACTGGGAGACGAACCCTGGCTGTATGTTTCAGGTTCCGACTGGGATAATATCACAGATGGTGAAACACTTCGGCTCAAAGATCTCTGCAATATTGAAAAAAGAGGAAACTCTGGAATTTTCCTTGGGACAGACCCCTCCTCCAAGAAGATTAAGATAATTCATTGGTCACCTGAGAACGGCAATGATTTTACAGTTTTCAAAACAGACGGGACAGTAGATAAGGGAATTCTCGAACCACTGGCAAAAGGCTATACTGGTATGGCTCAGTTTGAAAGATATGCATACGTCAACGTCCTCTCAGACATAGAGGCGTACTTTACGCACAAGTAAAATTATTCCTGGGGAACTTTGAGGAATGGCGGAAATTTTCTTAGAAGAATGATCTCTCCAATGGCCTTAATCCACCTGTATGGTATACTGATGGCTGAACCCATTTCTACGAGCTGGGCATTGGGATTTTCAATATAAATGCCATAAATGTCCTGTATTTCCATATCAAATATTACGTCGGAAACCTGACCTAGCATGATGCCTTTATCAGTGTACACAGGCATGCCATAGAGTTCAGTGACTTCAGTAAGCATTGTAAAATGAATTCCAGATTTGAATATAAATATTGGCAGGTCTTAGTTCCTGCAAATCTCTATAAAATTCTTAAAAATCTTCTTTCCGAACTGGGTGTTTTCAACCTCTGGATGAAACTGGAGTCCGAATATGGGTCTTGTCTTGTGCGAAAAAGCCTGAATTCCACAGGTTTTGGATGATGCCAGGATATTGAAGGCATCAGGCAGATTTTTTACTTCATCATTGTGGTTTTCCCAGACGGTGATTTTATCTGGAAGTCCTTGCAAAATTCTGTCCTGGGCAATGATGTTTACTTCAGTTTTTCCGAATTCTGGATGCTTCCCGGGCGCTACCTCTCCGCCAAAATGTAGCGCTATAAAATGAAAACCAGCACAGATGCCCATTATAGGATAGTTATGGTCATTGATGTAGGCGCTGATATTGCCCAGTTTATCAAGTTCTGAAGCTATGCTTGGTGCACCACCGGACAAGACAAGCCCGTCAAGATCATCGAGGTCGCTTGAGACGGAAGTGTTAGGGACTATCTTGGTCTCTATATCCAAATCCCTCAATACCCTGTATTCACGGTGGGTCCACTGACCCCCGTTATCCACAACGTATATCTTCATCGAAGATTATTCCATCCCTGGAATTCCCAGTGATTTACTGATCTCCTTGTATCTGTTTCTGATTGTAACTTCTGTAACACCTGAAACTCTTGCGATCTCTTTCTGTGTCCTTGGTTTTCCAACCATTACGGAAGCTATGTAAATTGAGGCTGCAGCGACTCCGGTAGGTCCCTTCCCTGATGAAATGCCCAGTTCAATGGATCTCCTGACAATGTCTTCGCTAACAATAATTGCCTGTTTATCAAGATCTAGTTTACTGCAAAACTGTGCAACGTAAGAATACGGAGTTGTAGGCTTTAGATTGAGGCTGAGTTCCTTTGCGAGGTGTCGGTATGCCTTTCCAATTTTTTTCTTGTTGACTTCAGAAGCTTTGGATATTTCATCAAGTGTCCTTGGCAGGTTCACCATTCTGCAGGCAGCATATATGGAAGCACAAACAATGCTTTCAATACTTCTTCCCCTGATGAGATTTTTCTCAACTGCACGCCGGTAAATAAGAGCTGCAGTCTCTTTGATGTCTTTTGGAATTCCTAGCTTGGCTCCATTGTCATTCAGCATCTGGAGCGCTAAAGATAAGTTCCTTTCTGCGGCATTTGACACCCTAATTCTCTGGTGCCACTTTCTTACCCTATAAATCTGGGCCCTGTTTTTATGCGGGATTCTTTTGCCGTAATAATCCTTGTTTGACCATGATATCTCGGTTGCGAGACCCTTATCATGGCTGAGAAAAGTCATGGGTGATCCGGTTCTCGCCCTTCTGTCATCCTGCTCGGAGTCAAAGGCGCGCCACTCTGGTCCCTGATCTATAAAAGAATCTTCGAGAACCATTCCACAATCATTACAAATCAGTTCGCCCCTTTCATAATCCCTCACAAGATGTTCAGAACCACATTCCTGACACTTTTTAGTAATATCTTGATCAATATTGGAAGCCATTTAAACACCAATGAATAATTAGTATTTAATGTCATAGGAAAAGCTATTAAACTTTTTCCACCTTGACTATATTAAAACTTCACTGTACAAAGTTGTCTATTGGCAATAAAATAGCATATTTTCCATGCATTAAAAACGAAAAAGTTTAAAATTTTTCGGTCCTAGTTTATCCCGCGTTAAACAGATTGGAATACAAATGCTTTAATATCTAGATAAATTGTATTAATAAATTTGCGTATAGTTTAAATACTAAAAAACGATATAAGATTATTGGAACAAAAGTACATAGAGATCGTACATAAGCTGAACAAACAACTGGTCATCAGAGTAGGACAATGCACAATAATGAAAGCCAAGATAGTTGACCGGGACAATAAAACAGTAGGCAGGCTCATGAAAATATTCGGACCTGTCACAAATCCATATGGGCTAGTTAGTTTAAACGAAGAAATCGCTGAGCCCGAAAAATTAACGCTTGAATGTTAGGTGATAAAATGGAAAACACAGAAAACAAAAAAAGAGACATTGAGCAGATTGAGAAGTGCCCAGAGTGTGGGTCTTTCCAACTTGTTCGAGATTACGAAAGAGGAGAGTTGGTCTGTAACAACTGTGGTCTCGTAATCGACGATAGTTACATTGACCAGGGTCCAGAATGGAGAGCATTTGATTCAGAACAGACAGAATCAAGGGCCAGAGTTGGATCTCCAATGACATTCACAATCCACGACAAGGGTCTTTCCACTGATATTTCGTGGAAAAACAAAGACTCCTATGGAAAATCAATTCCTACCAGAAACCGTGCCCAGCTATACCGGCTGAGGAAATGGCAGAAGAGGATAAAGGTTTCCAATGCAGCCGAGAGGAACCTTTCGCAGGCACTTCAGGAACTTGAGAGGATGGCTTCAAACCTCAGTATCCCCAATGATGTGAGGGAAACTGCTGCTGTCATATACAGAAAAGCAGTGAAGCAGAACATGATAAGAGGGAGGAGCATCGAAGGTGTAGTAGCCGGGTCCATATATGCAGCCTGCCGTATCACAAATGTTCCGAGAACTCTCGATGAGATTGCGTCTGTTACTAGGGTAAAGAAGAAGGAAATTGGAAGGACTTATAGAATAATGAGCAGATACCTGAAGCTCAACATCATGCCGTCCAAGCCAGACGACTACGTAAACAGATTCTGCAGCAAGTTGAAACTTTCGATGGAAGCAAGGAAGAAAGCCACTGAGATCCTTAAAATGGCTCAGGACAACGACCTTACCTCCGGAAAAGGGCCGACAGGCGTTGCAGCTGCGGCAATCTACATAGCTTCGCTCATAACTGAAGAAAGAAGAACCCAGAGGGCAGTTGCTGAGGTTGCTGGTGTAACCGAGGTTACAATCAGAAACCGCTACAAAGAGCTCACTGAGAGACTATCCATAAACGTAGAGCAGTAGTTACAACTGCTCTTTATCTAAATTTTTAAACACTTCATATGACCTGAGAAGGTCATCAACCAAATTATACAAAGACGTGATTTTATCCGTTACAATAGTAACCATAATTTTATTTTCAACAAGCTCCGTCTTCCAGGTGCCAGTGTCATCGGCCCTGAAGGCACTTAGCATCCTCTGGCACTCTGCCTCTTTACATTCAATTGCAACAGTGATTTCCAACTTTTGGTAATAGCATTTTTGCTATATTAATGTAAAATGCTAAGCAAAAAGTCATAAGTTACAGATTATTCCTGAAGAAAAGCGGAGGTTGCCGAGCCAGGTCAAAGGCGACAGACTCAAGATCTGTTTCCGTAGGGGTTCGCCGGTTCGAATCCGGCCCTCCGCATTGGCTTTTATAACGATTTTTTTGACAAAAATTATCTTTCGTTACTAGAAGCTTCAAATAGCGTGACCAAACGTTATTTTCGGGAAAAATTCATGGAAGGTTTAAAGGTGGAAAAAATTACCTACCTTTAACTATTGAAGTTCACCTCGAAATTACTGGAAACTATGATATCACCGCAGGGACCAAAGTCCCGAACATCAGTTCTGTTGCAGACACGGGAAGAAGAAATAAGAACGGCCAACAT
>JBJKQJ010000061.1:0-3007 GCA_046705445.1 Thermoplasmataceae archaeon | reverse complement strand
GGGTTGTAATCAGTAAATGAAATGTCAACTACCTTCTTTCCTTTCTTGAGGAGGTACTTAATAATTTCAGGAGCGACTTCTGCCGGCAGGGCTGTGACTACCAGATCTGCCGTTATGAGCCCCCTGTATTCGTTGACGGGGCCGTTGTATGTATCAACTCCTTCCAGGGCCCTAAGGGCCTCAGGATTGTTGTCTATAACTGTGACATCGTTTCTGGCTGAAAGGTCTCTGGCAATTACAGAACCCATTCCTCCAGCGCCTACTACAACTATCATAATGCAACCTATGGCATAATTTCATAATAATTTTTCAAAAAGTAAGTTTTAACTGTAAAAATGACAGTTGGAAGATCCTGGATTTACCACTTCTTAATTGCTCCCTGAACCTTTTCAAGTACTTCTTTTGGTATTGTTTCCATATTGTGAGCTTCTCTTGCATGGTTGCCTATATTTGTCATAAGAGAATCCCTCTCGTTGGAAGAGGTCTCAAATCCACAATCCATCCCTATATCCCTGCATTTAAAACTGTAGGAGGTCAATTATATCACCTTCTATAATTAACAACATATGGGCTAAATGCTTTTATCCACACATATTAAGGCTCTGCCAGGAAACCAGTATATACGCCATTTTTTGTCGTGGCATGCCGGGCTTAGATTCTCTTGTGCAGCCTGGGGTCCGGTACCCACTCCTCTCCCCATTTCTTGAGGTCTGCCAGGGCACCTTCAAGTGCGTCTCCCTTCGCTGTGAGTGAATACTTTACCCTGAAAGGTCGTGTACTTTCCACTTCCCTGTTTATTATACCGTGTTCCTCAAGATATTTCAGAGTTGATGTGAGAGTTTTTGAATTTACATCAGGTATGTTCTTCATGAGCTCATTAAAGCCCTGGGGCCCCTCAGAAAGGTACCTTATGACAATCAGTTTCCATTCCCCACCGATTTCCCTGATGGCATTGACAATAGGGCATGCCTCTGCTATGATATCTGAACCTGATTTCTCTTCAGTAACTTTACTTTCCACCATCTTATTACTAGTCAGTTACATAAATTATTTAAATGTATCAATACTACGGAATATAGAATATGAAGTTACTTACCTTAAGTAAGTGATTTCAACATAAAGAAGGTAGATTCAAAATGAGTGAAAAAACATGGACTCTGGATAAAGCGCATTCCGCCATGGAATTCAGCGTAAAGCACATGATGATATCAACAGTGAGGGGACATTTCGAGGATTTTGACGGAGAAATACATGGAGATGTTGACAACTTCCCCTCAATGTCAGCGAAGATTAGCATCAATGCATCCAGCATAAACACAGCAAATGCCGACAGGGACAAACACCTGAGGTCAGATGACCTGTTTTCAAGCGAGAAACATCCCATGATGGTATTCCAGTCAAAGAAAGTAGCCCAGAATGGAGAGGAACTTGAAATCACTGGAGACCTGACAATAAGGGATGTCACTAAGGAGGTTGTTCTCAAGGGGGAATTCGGAGGAAAACTTATTGATCCCTATGGAAACGAGAGATTTGGACTTACAGCTGCTACTTCCATAAACAGGCAGGACTTTGGAGTGAAATGGAACATGGTCCTTGAAGGGGGCGGCCTTATGGTTGGAGACAAGGTCACTCTCAATATAGCACTTGAAGCTTACGCACCAGCCGGCAATCAATAGCATTGGGAAGAAATTCAGTTTCTCTTCCCCTTATGACATTTTATCCTTGTTTTCCATTTTTCCAGAAATTAATGCAATAAGTAAGGCTGCCAGAGATATCAGGAATAGAATCAGTTCGGTCAAAGGAATCCCGAGATCCGTGGAATAAGGAACCAGACTGTCCACCAAACCGAATGGCAAAGCCGCAAGCAGATAACGGTATTTCCCGGCCATAACCGATGTTACAACCAGAAAGCCCCAAGAGTAATGGACCAGTAGAGAGGAGATTCTTTCAAGGATTGAATATCCCACAATTGGAAGGGCAGAAAAGGTCCCATAGAATAAAGAGGGGTTGGCCGCCATAAGCTGATGCGATACAAAACTTGCAAGGGATTGTTGACCAAAGGCGATGATAAGGTAATTTGCCGTGAGATTCACCAGTGCTAGACCTCCCACAAGAACTCCATTTTCCATGAATGCCAGGGAGATTCCAAAGGCACCGGCTCTGGCTTGATTGAAGTGATTTTTCCAGTGTCGCACCACAGCATAAGCACCAAGCACTTCAAGTACAGATGTTTGTGCACCGAAGTAAAGGGAAGTCTCCACGCTTGTATATCCAAAGGAGGCTTCCATGTAACCAAGGGTAAAGTGCTGGATCACAACTTTAGCTGCTATAGCGGAAAAGTATGACACTGCTGCCAGCATGAATACCGCCAGGCTGAGTCCTCTCTTTCTGAATATGAGCACCAATGCAAGAACAATGGCTATTGAGCTTGCTGGCTCCAGAAAATAGACCGGATTGAAATTGACAGCAGCAACCACACCAATCACCCAGGCTTTTCTTTTAATCTTTATTCGCTAAAAGATGCTGGCCGTCTGGAATTTCACTTAAGAAGCTCCAGGGCCGATCTGTATAGAATTTCCACCCCATTGGCCAGTGCATCTTCATCCAGATCATAGGTGGGACTGTGTTGGGGGCTGCTGATTCCTTTCTCCTCGTTTCCCACTCCAAGGAAATAGAATGAACCAGGCACCTTTTGCAGATAATAGGCGAAGTCCTCTCCACCCATGGATGGGTTTGGATGAATAACATTGTTTGCGCCCAGCACATCCGAAGCCACCCTGTCCACAACTTCAGTAACTGATGGATCATTCAGAACAGAAGGGTACCCTGCAAGAAACTCATATTCATAAGTGACACCGTAACCCTTGCACATGTTGTCAAGAAGCCTCTCCAGTTCATCCCTTATTTTCTCCCTGGTCTGGATGTCGAATGTTCTTACAGTACCTGTGAGTTCGGCATGGGGAGCTATGACATTATACCTGAATCCTGAGTTGAATGTTCCAAAAGT
>JBJKQJ010000060.1:0-10847 GCA_046705445.1 Thermoplasmataceae archaeon | reverse complement strand
TTATACATCTTTTCAAGCCGGTCAATCTTGCCGATAAGGAACTCGACCTTGACCTGTATCTCATCCTGGTTCAGCGGTGTGCTGCGAAGGGAAGTTCTCAGCTCCTCCCTGTCAACCGGGGCCTGATTATTGCTTTTGGCAAAGGTGCCAATAAGTTCATCGTTCTCCAGGTTGAAATCCACTGCAGAGGGGTACTTGCTGAAAATGTAGGAGGAAAGCCTCATGTCGGAACGCATGGCGGAAACGCATTCATCAGGTTCAAGCTCCATGGCTAGGCCGTTTGAAAACATAACAGTGATCCTGGCCTGTTCGCACATGGGGTAATCAAAATTCCTTATTTTCTCGTCTATCCTGTTTTCCAGATCAGCATAAATGCTGAAGGGGATGCTGCCCCTGGATCCCTGGACTTCACGCCTCAGGTCGATTAGCCGTCTATACCTGCTGGTGGCAGTCAGCTTCTCCCTCAATTGATTGTGATCTGCCATCTCTATATTCATAAGGATCTAGATAAAATACCTTTCCTATATTTTTGGCTTAAATTTAGAATCAAAATAAAAACAATCTTACCATAGGGCCGTTTACTTGGAAAGCCTCAGTGACATTGACAGGTTATGCGGTATTTTCAGGGTTCCATGGGCATTCTCAATTTCCAGATCATCTCCCCTGTAGACCTGCACTGGTGTATCAGGCAGTGCACCGATCGATGCCAGCCTTTTCAGAAGCGGCTGATCTTCAAACACCACTCTTCTGATAACATAGTCACCCTCTTCTGCTAGTATAAGGGGAATTTCCTTCAATTTAACCTCCGGATCCGTAGGGTTTCCATGTGGGCAAATTTCAGGCCTTCCCAGATTCTTGAAAAGCACCTCACCACGTTCCCCGTTGAAAATATGCTCCAGTTCCATGACAGAGGCATGGGTATCTTCCCACGGGACCTCAAGGAATTTGTATGCGAATACTTCTGAAATTCTGTGCATTCTCACAAGGTCCCTTGTTGCCTTCTTGCCGCTCAGTGTGAATGAGATATTCTTGCCGTCCTTGTTGATCAGCCCTTCATCTGCCAGCTTAAGCAGGTATTCGTAAGCGGTGGGCGGGCTTATTTCAAGCCTGTCAGCAATCTGTTTTTCAGTGATCTTGTCGAAAGACTCAAGAAATTCCCAGATAACAAGAAGGTAGTCTTCCCTGTTCAGTCGCACAATAAACTTAGTTGCGCATCATAGATAAAATTTATCGATCAAAAATTGTCCGTTCTTATTTGCCAGAAGTTTAATTCATTGCTCCAATTACACATTATAATGTACACCAGAAAGGGAGATAAGGGCGACACTGACGCAGGTACAGGAGGAAGGGTAAGCAAGAGCAGCAGTGTTGTTGACCTTGAAGGGACTCTTGATGAGTTTAACTCATTTCTAGGACTGGCAGCAACCAAACTGAAGTGGGATGACATGAAGATAGATCTTGCCAGAATCCAGTTTGAGATATTCACACTTGGTGAGCACATCTACATGCATGGAGAGGGAAGGACCCTTTCGCCTGAGAACACAAAATGGCTGGAAGAACGCGTTGATCATTACATGAAGGAAGTGGCCCCCATCAGGCTTTTTGTCATACCCGGTGGAACCGAGGAGTCCGCAGCCCTGCATGTTGCTAGAACTGTCTGCAGGAGGCTTGAGAGGGTAATAGTGTCCAGTGCCGACGAACTGAAGGTGAGCAATAATGTACTGACATACATCAACAGGCTGTCCTCGGTTCTTTTCATGATGGCCCTGTCTGCCAACAGGAGAAATTCCGTGAAGGAAGAGATCTGGGAACTTAAGCCAAGGTCTGCCAAAGACTGAAAGCTGTTTCATAAAAGTCTCTGAATCAGTCTCCAGGAATTGGCCATATCTGGCTGAAAAAGCCCTGATGAAAGCTGATTTTATATTTCTTACAGGGACATTTGCGTAGTGCATGACAGAAGGATCAAGCCCGCAGGGATTAATTTTCAGGAATCCCTGGACTGCTTCGTTTGTTAGGTTTATTGAAATACCATGGTAACTGATCCCGTGATCTATTGCCATGCCTATTGAAGCAACTTTTCTTTCCCCGTCAGGGGTATTGATCCAGATGCCTGGTTCTTCGCCCACAAAGGCGCTGTAGCCTGACTTTTCAAGCAATCCTATGACTGTGTCTTCAACAAATTTCACGTATTCCCTGACGTCAATCTTCTCCCCATTTGAAATTCTCACCACCGGGTAGATGACCATCTGTCCAGGGCCGTGGTATGTCACATCGCCCCCCCTTTCGGTAACTACCACATCAACAGCGGCATAATTCTCGGGGACAGGTTTTCTTCCTATGGTATAGACCGGATCGTGTTCAAGAAAAAGCAGGAAGCCAAAGGGGCAATCCTCTTTGACCATTTCAACGAGCTGCTTCTGTATCTCGTAGGCTCGACCATAGCTGATCCTGCCAAGATCAACTGCGAGGTTTGAAGTGAAGCGGCAGCCCATAGGCACCCTCTGCGGCCTCTTTAAGGCCCTCTGAGATTGTCGGATGAGGGTGGATTGTCAGGCCTATATCCATGGCCATGAGCCCGGATTCCACAGCAAGACTGACCTCACTGATCAGCTCAGAGGAATGTGGCGCAACAATTCCCGCCCCTTTGACAAACCCTTTCTCATCGTAGTAAAGCCTGTAGGTTCCAAGGCGGTTGTTCATTCCTAAGGATCTGCCATTGGCGCCAACCGGGAACGATGACATCTGTCCTGAAAGTTCTCCGGTATAGGAAATTTCAGGATCCGAATATATTACGTATGGCATGGCCCTGTACTCAACCTCGGCATCCCCGCCAGCTATATTTTCAGCTGCAATTTCAGCATCATAAAATGCCTTGTGGGCAAGCATAGGCTGTCCTGAGACATCTCCGATCGCATAGACCCCCTCCACGCTGGTTCTCTTCCTGGAGTCGGTCTTTATGAATCCCTTCTCCATCTCAAGATTGAGGTTTTCCAGTCCGAAGCCCGAGGTATTTGGTCTTCTCCCTACTGTTAGGAGGACAGATTCGGATGTCAGGCTCTCACCCGATGAAAGGGCAATAGAGTAATTACCGTCTTTCTGGACAGAATCAACCTTGGTCGAGACGAGCACTCTCACATTGAGGTCCCTGAGTCTTCTCTCCACATGCCTCACCATTTCCCTGTCAACGCCCGGAAGTATCCCATCCATCATTTCAATGATTGTTACTTCAGATCCAAGCTTTGCAAATGCAGTTCCAAGCTCAACTCCAATATAACCTCCCCCGATTATGACAAGGGAATGGGGGATCTGTTTTACATCCAGGATCTCCCTGTTGAATAGCACATCTTTCATGGTGTCAAATCTTACAGGTGAGGAACCGGTGGCAATGACAAGGTTATGGCAGGAAAATTCCTTCTCTCCCACTTTCACATGGCTCCTGTCCACTATCTGTGCCTCGCCTTTCTCAATGGAAACCCCGTATGCTTTGCACAGTGTCTCAACGCCTCCGGTCAATCTCTCAATCATGTTCCATTTCCAAACCTGCCATTCTTCCATGTTGAGGTTTAGGGTCATCTCCACTCCAGGCAACTCGTTGAGATGGGAAACTGAATGTGATAGCTCGATGAGAGCTTTGGAAGGTATACAACCGTAGTTCAGGCACTCCCCGCCTATTTTGTCCTTTTCAATGAGCAGCACTTTCTTTCCTTTCTGTCCCAGCCTTATTGCGGTTGAATAACCGCCTGGGCCGGCTCCAATTATGATCGCATCAAAATCCATATTATCAGCTCACAAGAAGATATTCAGGGTTCTCAAGAAATTCCTTGAGCCTTACAAGGAACCTGGTGGCCATTGCACCATCTATAAGCCTGTGGTCGCAGGAAAGTGACAGGTTTGTTTTCAGCACTTCCCTTCCGCTATCAATGCTCTTCATGATCCTGTGCACCCCAAGTATTGCTACTTCAGGGAAGTTGATTATGGGAGTTGATATGATACCTCCTATTGTACCAACGTTAGAGACAGTAAATGTAGCATTCTGGACCTCATTGAGCTTCAGCTGGTTCTTCCTTGCCCTGGATGCCAGGTCTCCAAGTTCCTGACCTATCTGAAACAGGTTCTTTTCGTCTACGCCCATGATAACAGGGACGGTCAGGCCGTCAGGGGTATCAACCGCAACGCCGATGTTGTACTGTTTCCTCAGTGTGTAATTCCTACCTTCCTCGTTGTAAATTGCATTAATGTATGGGTATTCCTTCAGTGCTTCTGCACTTGCCTTTATGAAGAATGAGGTAAATGTGACCTTCTTTTCCATTTTTGAAAAGGATTCTATAATCTGCCATATCCTCGTCATTTCAACTTCTTCTACAACAGTGAAGTGCGGAATGATCTGCTTTGACTTTGTCATTTTCTCGAAGATAAGACGGCGAAGTCCTCTGGGTTCCAGAATCTCGTCTTCTTCTGACACTACGGGCCTCGATTTAAGCTGCTGAGGAGGTGCTGCTGCCTCAGCTTTCTGCTGAACGGTTTCCTGGGCCTCAGGGCTGTATTTTTCAAGATCGTCAAGCGTTACCCTTCCATGGCTTCCCGTTCCCTTGACCCTGAAAAGTGCAATTCCTTTTTCCCTTGCTATGCGCCTCACAGCAGGTGATGCAAGCACCAGGCCAGAGGGTAGCTCCACGTCCTCGTGGGAAACGGGCGCTTCTTCCTTTTCCTCGACCAGTTCCACGGATGGTTCCGGTGATTCCTCTATTTCCACGGGCTCTCCGGAGGTCTGTATCTCAATGAGCACGCTGCCAACCTGCACAACCTGCCCCTCATCAAAAAGGAGCGAGGAAACTGTTCCTTCAACAGGTGAAGGAATCTGGACGGTGACCTTATCGGTCATGATCTCCACCATCTCCTGGTCCACTGCAATACTATCGCCGGGCTTGACGTGCCACTTGACAATTTCTCCTTCAGTTACGCCTTCTCCTATGTCTGGTAATTTGAATTTAAACATATTTTCACCTGAAATTAAGTATTTTTTCTGATGCCTTGACTATTCTGGACTCATTTGGCAGATAGTACTCCTCAAGCCTGTATGGAATTGGAGTGTCCGGGCCTGTAACACGTAATATGGGTGCGTAAAGGTACTCTATCATGCGCTCAGAAATCAATGCTGATATTTCTGCCCCCATTCCTAAAGTCCTTGGAGCTTCATGGACTATGAGTACCCTTCCGGTTTTGCTTACCGTTCTCTCTATGGCTTCAATATCCAGCGGAAGAAGTGTCCTCAGATCAAGGACATCCGCGTCTATATTGTGTTTTTCAACAGTGCTCTTCACAACCGGAACCATTGAGCCGTACGTGATTATGGACAACTTTTCTCCTTCATTCACAAGGCTGGCCTTTCCTATTTCCACCTTGTAATCCTCTTCAGGGACTTCAGCCTTAAGTCCTCTGTAGAGCCTCTTTGGCTCAAGGAATATAACGGGATCATTCAGATCCATTGCAGCTGAAAGGAGTCCCTTGGCATCATAGGGATTAGATGGGGTTACAACGGTGAGTCCCGCTGTATGCACAAAGTATGATTCACCGCTCTGGGAATGATATAATCCGCCACGGACGCCTCCTCCATAGGGTGTCCTGAGAACGAGGGGAACGTTCAGCCTTCCGGCAGTCCTGTACCTCATTTTGGCCATCTGGTTTATGATCTGGTCAAATGCAGTGTAAATGAAGTCCTGAAACTGAATTTCGGGAACGGGCCTCAGGCCGTTCAGAGACATTCCGATTGCCGCTCCCACAATTCCTAGCTCAACAAGAGGGGTATCAACTACCCTTTCTGAGCCGTATTTGCTCTGCAGGCCTTCTGTTACCCTGAAGACGCCTCCATCAACTCCGATGTCTTCTCCCAGCAGGATGATCCTGTCATCAAGGCCCATCCTCTGGTCAAGTGTCTGATTTAAGGCCTGAACCATGTTTATGGGGCTCAAAGAATCTCCCCCATTTCTTCTTTTATAATCCAGTTCATCTCTTCGTAAACATCCTGGAATAAAGTCTCAGGTTCTGGAGGTTCGATCTTCTCGCACTGGTCAAACTTCTCATTTACAATTCTTGTGGATTCTGATTTTATTTTCTCTATAAGCTCATCAGTGAGAAAACCCTTCTCTTTCAGCAGTTTTTCATTGACAACCACGGGGTCGCGTTCATCCCCTTCCTTAACTATATCAGTCTGGTATTTAGTGGGGTCATCAGATGTGGAGTGTGGACCCATCCTGAAGAACCTGACTTCCATAAGGACCGGGCCTTTTCCATCCCTGATATGTTCCACGGCCTCCTTGGCTACCTTGTAAGTTTCTTCGATGTTGTTCCCGTCGGCATAAACACCCTTAATCCCGTATGCTTCCGCTTTCTTCCACACATCAACTTTGGACTGTTTGTCAAATGGAAGTGAAATTGCCCAGCCATTGTTTTCACAGAAGAAGAGAATTGGCAGTTCAAATACTGCCGCCATGTTCATGGCTGCGTGGAAATCCGGTGTGGATGATGAACCTTCTCCGAAACTTGCCATTACAATTTTGTTTTCTTTCCTGTATTTTACCGCATATGCGGCACCTACAGCAAGCGGAAGGTTGGTGGCAACCGGGCTCTGCACTGACATGAAATTCTGTTCATCAGCAAGAAAATGGCTTGGCATCTGTTTGCCCTTTGCAATATCCTCTGAATTCCCCATCACCTGGTTAATAATAGCCTCAATAGGGACACCTCTGTGTATAATCAGGGCCACATCCCAGTAATACTGGAACAGAAGATCATCCTTGCCAAGTGCCATTGAAAGCCCTAACTGCCCAGCCTCCTGGCCCATTGACGGCGTGTAGAAACCAACACGTCCCTGCCTCTGTGCAGTGATTATTTTTCTGTCCAGTGTTCTTGAGAGAACCATGGCTCCGTATGCCCTGATGTATCTCTCCTTTTCATTTTGATCGTTTATCATTTCAGTCATTTTCTACTCTCCTTTTTGCCCAAGCCTCAGCGGCTCTGTATGACGTCCTCACAAGAGGGCCGGATGCTACGAAGGAAAATCCAAGCGCGTATCCCAAACTCTCAAGCTTTTTAAACCTATCTACTTGGGTATATTGAACAACAGGTAATTGCATTTTCGATGGTCTGAGGTATTGGCCGTTAGTTAGTATGTCCACCCCGTTTTCCCTTAGATCCCTAAGGGCCTGTTCGACTTCATCATCAGTTTCCCCAAGTCCAAGCATAATTGATGATTTGGTCAACTGGTTGGGATTCTCGTCTTTAACGTATTTTAAAACTCCCAGGGACTGATCGTAGCCTGCCCTCGGGTCCCTGACGGTCGGTGTGAGGCGCCTTACTGTTTCTATATTGTGGGCAAGCACTGCCGGTTTCTCATCTATTATATTATTGAGGAGTTCCCTCTCTCCCCTGAAATCAGGTATGAGGACCTCCACCAGTATCTTTTCATTCTTCAGCTCCCTTATGACACTTGCAAAATGAGAAGCTCCCTGGTCAGGAAGGTCATCTCGATCGACCGAGGTTACCACTACGTATGAGAGGCCCATAAGTTTTGCAGACTGCAGGACTTTATGAGGCTCATCGGGGTCAAGGGGAAGCATGTTTCCATGGGTCACTGCACAGAACCTGCAGCCACGGGAACAATTGCTGCCCATAATCATGAAGGTGGCAGTACCGCTGTCCCAGCATTCAGCAACATTGGGGCACCGGGCTTCCTCGCACACTGTATAAAGTGTTCTGTCGCGGAGAGTCTGCTTTATCCTGACATAGGATTCCCCAGAGGGAATTTTCACCTTGACATAATCGGGCCTCACCTTTCCATATTATGAAAATATATTCTAATATATCGTTTAAGTCAACTTAATTTCAGGTAAAGACTGTAATTCTGGTAATTTCCTTTTTTAGATAAGCCATTATGGCACAGCAAGAAGCCAGTCAATCCTCCAATTTCCTTTCAACATGAGTGCAGAAGTCTTCGTAAAAAACGCATATGTAAGTTAGAATTTCTGAGTGTTTTTCATTGCCCCACTTTGAGAGGATTGCAGAAATGGTCTTCACATCCTTCTGGGAAAGTGAGTTTATTGCGATGTCGGCTATTGTGGTTCCTGCTCCTGTGAGCTCCACTTTCTTCTTCACATCAGGATCCACGCGGATATTGGCCCCGGACTTTCCATATGTCCTTGATTTGAGAAGATCCGGATGGCTTGAAACAAAGTCCACGAGGTATCCAGACTTCGGTCCGTACGGGGTGTTAGAAAAAAGAAGGTCGGAAACTATCCTGCCATCACCTTCAAGCAGAAAAAGCAGGAGATTCAGGCGGGCAATATCCGGTTTCTTGCCAAAGCTTCCAGTGAAAACCCTGATAACAGCCAGTATTAGCTCTCCCCCAGACAAGGTTATTTCTCCGAAATTGAGTGCAGATGGCGTATCAGAGTTTATCATGTTTTCTTAATGGTTAATCAAATTGATTTTACTCATACATGGTATTTCAATTTATCCAAAGGACAGATTACAGATATAATGGCTTAAATAGCAGCTCACACAACAACCTACATAGAAGTATGGTGTAGTCTATAATGCCAGTATTTCAAGTAGAACTATATAGTCTATATAACATACATACAATATATAATGTAAATTCATAATCTCTAGAGTAATTTCAGGTCATGGGCGAAGAACATAAGTTAGAAGGCTCTATGGAACAGGACCTTCTCAGTTCAGTAAACAACGCCAAATTAAGCAGATTTCATTACAAGACATGGCTTGTTGCCGGTCTTGGGTTTTTCACAGACGCCTATGACCTTTTCATAATAGGGGTCGTCACAAGTCTGCTTGTTCTCTCAGGGTGGCATAACCTCACAACCGTTGAAAAATCACTCCTCGATTCAACTGCATTACTTTCAGCCGTAATTGGCGCACTGGTCTTTGGAAGACTTCTAGACAAACTTGGCAGGAAGGCTATATATGGTATAGAGTTAATCATACTTGTTATAGGTGCATTGGGAAGCGCATTTCTCACCCCCGTTAATGGAGTATATATACTCATAGCATGGAGATTCCTCCTGGGAATAGGTATCGGTGGAGATTACGCTACAAGCTCCACCATCATGGCCGAATATTCAAATACCCAGAGCAGGGGAAAACTTATTGGAATGGTTTTCTCGATGCAGTCCCTTGGTCTTCTGGCAGGACCTCTTGTTTCACTGGGTCTCATATATTCCGGTGTGAGCCTTGACCTGATCTGGAAACTCCTTCTTGCCTTCGGAGCAATCCCGGCACTTGTAGTGGTATACTTCAGGAGAAGCCTGCCTGAAACCCCCAGGTACTCAATAAGGGTAAAAGGCGATTCCGAAGGTGCGGCAAAGAACTGGGAAAAACTCACAGGCATATCCGCATCCTCAAGCTCAAAAGGTGAAGTGGTAAAGGAATCCTGGATAGAGATCCTGAAGAACCGCAAGTTCGCACTCACTTTGCTCGGGACAGCCGGTTCATGGTTCCTTATGGACTGGGCACTTTACGGTAACTCAATCATGTCCCATACAATGCTGGGATCGCTTGTTCCATCCACAGTCACAGGAATCCACAACCTCATCATGACAACAACCTATTCAGCAATGATATTCGGTTTTGCGGCATTCCCGGGATACTGGATTGCAACATTCACAATAGACAGGATAGGAAGAAAAACCATCCAGGCAATAGGGTTCACTGCCATGGCGGTAAGTTTCGGAATACTCGGTGTATTCCACCAGCTGTTGTCGCCAACATATCTGGCGGAATTCCTTGGGCTTTATGGGCTGAGTTACTTCTTCATAGAATTCGGCCCCAATGTGACCACTTTCATCTACCCGCCGGAAGTCTTCCCCACAAAGATCAGGGGATTTGGAAGCGGAGCTTCTGCAGCGGGAGGGAAAATTGGAGCTTTCGTTGGAACATTCCTCAATGCAATGGTAATCTCCACCATAACAGAATCCGGGCTATTCATAGTGTTATCGGGGCTCTCGGTGATGGGACTTATACTTACTCTGGTTCTCCTTCCCGAGCCAAAGAGGCTGGATCTTGAAGAAAGCTCCGGGGAAAACATACTACTTTCAAAACCTATTGGGACAGCAGCTCATAAGTAATGCCGGCTGATTCCCTTAACAAATTTTTTTGTTTTATACTCTAAAGTTGTCTCCAACTTTTTTTGTCGTGAAAGAGTGCCCCCGCAATAGGTCCAGTTTTAAACCAGTGCGCTGAACGGGTCTGGCACAAAGTAGTAATGCCACCCTGAAAGGGCTGTTCCAAATGGAGAAACAAGGGAGCTCAGTGAGCTGTAGTAATGTATCGGATAACCCACGGCAATGGTCACGGAGTGTGGTACCACTGGAACCAGGAATACAAACAACGCGACTAAGAGAATTATGGACACTGCAAGTCTCCTGATCATGATTTTTATCATGTGTTTTAGTTATTAAATGTTTGAGATTAGAGTCAGTTTGGAGGTACATTTAGCGGGCAACTTTACTGAGGAAAGTGTGAAATCTCCCAGAGGTTGCCTTCAGGGTCCTCAAAGAATGCATATCTCTGCCCATTGCTTCTGCTCGCAGGTCGAGTAGTGAAGTGCACATCTTTACTGCTCAATTCCTCAACTTCCTTGTCGGCATCACCCAGGAATGAAGCAAAGTAAAACCCATGGCCAGGTACTATCTTGCCTGAAGCTGAGTTTTCAGCAAGTTCTTTCACAAATCCTTCCCTGGATACTATGGCAAGGCCAGGACCCTTTTCATCACTGAACTTCAGATATGCAAACTCATCTGACAGTTCCAGTAACCTGAAACCAAGCTTATCCC
>JBJKQJ010000059.1:0-5295 GCA_046705445.1 Thermoplasmataceae archaeon | reverse complement strand
GAATAATAATCATAGATAACTCTAGACCCGGTGTTTTTGGCGATTTCAAATATATCTTCTATCTCATCCAGGCGGTCGTTAAATCCGTGTATGATAGGCCCAATGAAAATCCATGTTTTAACGCCATTTTCGTGCAATTTCTCCAGTAATCTTATTCGCTGTGACGGCGCAGGCGTCTGGGTTTCAATCTCCAGTGCCTTCTTTCTGTCAAGTGTGGTTAGTGTAACTCCTACATCCAGTGTGCCGGGGTGTTGAGTGAATATGTCAATGTCCCTGGCAGCCAGCGGAGATTTCGTCTGAACTGTTACACGAAAACCATTTTCCAGAAGTATCTTTACCGCCTGTCTTGTCAATTTGTATTTGGCTTCAATTGGCTGATACGCATCTGTAACTGTAGAGAGTCCGGTAATGCCACGCCTCATGCCCTTTATCTGCTGCTGTAAGAGCTCTATTAGATTTTTTTTGACATATACTGAATGGCCCCAATTTTCTCTGGCATCATCTATTCTGGTGAAGTCAATTGCAAAACAGTAAATGCATCTGTGCTGACAGCCTGAATATGGGTTGACGGCGTAATCCAGCTCAGGGAGATTGGATTTAGATATGGCTGTCTTGGAGATGTATTCTACAATTTTCATATCAAAGATTAAAAAACCTGTCAAGATTGTTGTACTTCTGGGTAGCTACAACGTAGGACTTGGCGACCCATTTTTCAAGTGGAACCTTCATGAAACGGGATATGTAACTAAGTGCCTCATCAAGAGTATCAAACTCGGCAGGACTGCTTTCAAAGAGCTTTCTCATATTTTCTCTTACATACCATACGCCAACAGGGAGATTCCACCCTGGATAAATTTCTCTCCAGGTAATCGCCCCGCCGCTTCTTTTCATTGACAGAAACTTTTCAGCAACTGCCATCCTCGTGGAATAATAACAGCCCCCAATACCAGGGTAATCTTTTCTGCCATAGTACCCTTCTGAATCAATCTCCACATGGGCTGTCTCCCCCCACTGGTTCCATGTGCTGCCGGGAAACCACGATTCACCCCATTCATAAATCCAGTTTGATGGAGTTAGAATTGCCATGAAAAGGTTGCCTGATGTCTCCCTGGCAAAGGCCAGAAATTTGTCAATCTGCCTGAGATCCTTTGATTTTTCTACAAGTTCATCGGAGAGGTTCTTGTCCACGGCTGTGATTGACCATCTAGTGGGAACAGCTTTTCTGGCATTTTTGACCCCAATGGCTCCTACACTGAGGATCGTTGAGATTCTTGATACATCCTGGCCAGTTGAATACAGGTATTCCATTGCTTCGGTGGCCTTCAAATCTGTGTCGCCAAATACTTTTTCAGCATGAAGGCCGGGATTGGAATAATCCACAGCGAACCTCTTAAGCGGGGCAGATGGTCCCATGGGAGGGGTGTGTTCATCAAGTATGACATCTTTGCCGGAAATATTGCCATCCAGTATCATTTCAACCTCCACTGACTTCTCCGATAGGGCCATGAGTTGTATTTCCTGGAAAAGCCTGTCCGGATCGGAAGCATTTGCTACTTTGACATCAAGCCCGCCTCTTATCATTGACAACCTCATGGACAGGAAGTTTTCAATTGGAACATTCAGCCAACCCCTTGGATCCTCGTATCCGGCAGTATCTCCATGCACTGGAGGTGTTGTTGGATAGATCTTTACTTTGGGGTAGCCATATCTGCCAACAAAAACGCTTGGTGGCGATGAACCTTCAAGATTGTTTCCCGTGACCATCTTAAGGCTTGGCTGAACCAAATGCTTTACCGAGATTGGGCAGTATGAAAGTCCACAGAGCATTTTGGTCCCTCTGCATCTGAGACAGAGAGATGCAGGGATCTTCATCTTGGCTTTCATCTGCATATTTCATTGAAGCATAAGCTATATTTAAGTTAGATGAAAGAAAAAGACACGACTACCTAGAGAATAACTATTACAACCATAACAACATACTGAACAGATTGAACTTTAATTTCAAGCGCGCTTTAGGAGTGATTTATTAGTGACACTAAAGTTGGACCCGAGACTTCTATACGAAATAATGTCTGAGTTTCACACTCTGGGTGATGAAGATTACGGAGGACAGGGAACATTCCAAGAGGCAATACTGGTAGGTTACATCTACGGCCTCCTTACAGAAAGCCCAATGAGCCAGCTTACAATGGATTCAGGAGACAGGAAGGTCTATAGATTCGGGGGTTACAATTACATTATCTGGTTTGACGAAGTATATGCAAGGGAGGTAGAAGAGGACGATGATGAGCCCCACTTTTCACCAGACACTTTCGAGGTCCACATCCAGGAAGTAAGCGATGAGGCAGAAGACGATATTAGTGATGAACCTGTTCTTTTGCCGGTTGCTGTTGAGGGACCTTACAGCGAAGATGATATAAGGGAATTCCTCTCAAACGGAGACCTCTGATATTCTCCTCATTTCGATTCCGGAAAATAAGGCTGTCTGAGTCGTTAAAGGGCAATTCAGTTTTCGCCTCTGATCCAAAGGTTATTTTATTGTTTGAAACATACTTATAACGCTTGAACAGGGAAGAATTTGCTGATGTGTTTTCACAGAATATTCAGATAACAGGTGGAATGTCTCGTGTTTATTCCATG
The DNA here is from genome assembly GCA_046705445.1 of Thermoplasmataceae archaeon. Lineage (GTDB taxonomy): Archaea > Thermoplasmatota > Thermoplasmata > Thermoplasmatales > Thermoplasmataceae > JAJZOM01. The sequence continues at coordinate 2,655 of JBJKQJ010000059.1, read as the reverse complement.
CTGTTATATTCCAGCACAGATAGTGAATCTCTTGTTCCGCCTCCCATAAGCCGAAGTGTTCTCACTGTTCCAGTAGGAAACGGGTTCAGAATTTCTATTTCCAAAAACGAAAAGAAGCTCGCAGACAATTCCTTAATTAACAGTTCCAGAACAGTCAGAGCCACTAGAAACGCATTTTCTGCCATAATCAGATCAGCTAAGAATCTAGGGTACAAACTCTGCGACCTGACTCTGAGCAGAGGTCAGACTGAAATAGTGACTGTAAGAAATGATCCCGGAATAGCGGAGGATGCTTTTGAAAAATATTCAGGCGATCCAAGAATTTCCCCGGTATATCTCGGCTTTACCAATGGTTTAAGCAATGTTGCTTTTGAAATAAGTATGAAGATTTCTTGCACCGATTACACAAGAGAAGCTGGCTACCTGATATACGACGCTGTTACAGGCATTTCCGGAGACCTCAACACTTACCAGTCCCTTCAGAATGCCTTCCAGCCAAAAAGATCAGATGACGAAATTTCCTCATTGAATCCTGTAAGGGTCCAGTGCAAATTTGAAGATTCAGCGAAACTGATGGAACATCTTGACTCATACTTCTCAGATGAACTGGAAATGCGATCGAATGGAAACAAAAACGTTGTTTTTTCATCTGCAGATGGGACTTGGGGAGAAATAGTTCTCACGCCGCATGCTTTGGACATATATTTCAGGTCAAAAGTCGACTTTAATCTTGGGATAAGGCTCTTGGACGCTCTTAACCGGGAGGCAGTGAAATGAGTGGGGAAATACTTGAAAATACCCGTGACATATTAAAGAGTATAGAAACACACAGGCTGGTCAGTTCTATTTTTACCGTTACACACATTTCAGGGCTCAGGCAACTTTCCCCTCTTTCAATTGGGCATCGCCAGGGAATCTGGTATGTATTGACTGGTAGACATACTCCATCTGCATCAATTGCAGACTACATGTTCTACACATACGAACATGAAAGGAGCTCCACAGAAAGATCTTCTGTTCTTTCCCTCACTGGGGAACTAAACAGAGAATGGGAATCCAGCTTGAAGCCCGTAAAACTAATGGGCATTGAGGATTCCGGAAAGTCTTCAGACTTAGGTTTCCCAACATTAATGGTTGATCCTGCCAGCGGGGAAATTATGAAAGGGGCCGGATATAATCTTGGTGACGCTCTGGATGCCATACTCGAAAGCAGCACCTTACTATCATCAAATTTCCCTTACCCATACCATCCTGATCTGGACATGTTCATTAAATCCCTTTTTCTCACCAGGGGATTAAGACTCAAGCCACCGCTCAGCAGGAAATTTATAATGGAAAACCTTGTGGAAGACGCATACGAACACTCAATTGGAATAAAGAAGGAAACCATAAGACGTGAATTTCAGGAAATTTTGAGGGAGCTGGTCGGCTCCAAGGTATTTCGCATCAAGGGAGCATATGTTACTTACCTTTCTGATCTCACAGAGTACAGAAGAAGGTACCAAAGGGAATATATCACTTATCTAGACCGGATTTCAAGAAAGACTATTTTTGACTACGACAGAAAATTATACTAAAAATCCGAGCAGAAGTCCAAGTAGTGGCGAGACTATCCAGGTAGCCACTGTGAGCAGAAAGGGGCGCATTTCCATTAACTTGTTCCTGTAGGAAAGCCCAGTGCCAAAAACGCTTGAGGTAAGAGTTTGGGTATTGCTCAAAGGAATTCCGAACAAAGTAGCACCTTCTACCAGGGCTGAAGAAACCACCAGGGAGACAAAGGCATTTGTATATCTCATCAGGTACATTTCCTGTCCAACTCTTTTGATCACTCCTCTGCTAAGGAAAACTGATCCACCCACGATTCCAACAATAAGGTAGAAAACCGATAAACCATGTAAACCTGAGACTTGCTCTATGAATCCAAGTGTATTGGCACCCAATGTGAATGCAGTCAGAAACGATACCACTATCAGTGCAAGTTTCATTGAGAGGGCAAAGCGCCAGATATCTGAAGGTGTGCTCCTTATGAATAATCTGTTGATGGCCAATGCAAGGAAAATAGAGGCAAGAGGTGCAATAACCCAAGTAAGTATGATGAGAAGAACCAGTGACGAGTTGACACTATACCCAAGTCTAAATGACATGCCAATTGAAGTCCCCACAAGTGCCATGATCAGTGATAGGGGTACTCTGAGAATAGTGGCTAGAATGAATATTACCAGCGCAACACTTAGGGCGTATACTATTAATGGATCCGATCCTGGAATAAGTGTCCTGGCAGTGCCGTGAAGACTATTCCCCTGAACAAGGAGGCCTGCTGAAAACCCAAGGATCCCGATTAAAACGCCTCCGGCCCTTGACAAAATCCTTGAACCTATAAGTGTCCCAACGGCTGCGGAAAGATTGTTCCCTGCAACCATGGCAGTAAGGAGGACAGATAGGACAATTATCAGGATACTGTAAATCATGTTATCTGGTTATTGAAAGATCAATTGTATGAACAAGGTCAGATATATCCTCGCAATCATCTAGCATATCATCCAGCTTATGCACAAGCTCAGTCAGGTGAATGAATATAATGTACGGAAGCTGGTCTGAGGCTCGGTATAACTCATCGATCAGATTATCCTTAAGGTCATCAACCCTTTCCTCCAT
>JBJKQJ010000058.1:0-5471 GCA_046705445.1 Thermoplasmataceae archaeon | reverse complement strand
ATGTTACGTCTAGTTTCAGAAGAGGGTCAAGGCTGGCACCAGATTCTATCAGACTCGCATACGATAACCTCGAATCTTTCGATTTCCAGTATGGGGTCAATTTTCCGGATGTTCCCATATGTGATTTAGGTGACCTTTACGTTGAGGAAGACCCGGAAGAAGTCGTGGACGATATCGAAAGATCAGTGAAACATATTGTTGAGGACGGCAAGATACCTATAATGCTTGGAGGGGAACATTCTCTCACGGCTGGACTGGTAAGGAACTTCCCTGACGTTTCAATGATTATTATAGATGCCCATTCCGACTTCAGGGATGAATACATGGGCAGCAAATTCAACCACGCGTGTATCACAAGGAGATCCTTGGAGATTCTTGGTTCCGGCAGGATCTTTTCAATAGGCACAAGATCAGTTTCAAGTGAGGAATACAATTCACCTGAATGGCGCAATGTAAGGTTCGTCAGCGCCAATGAAGTTCGCGAAAAGGGCATCTCAAAGGTCATCGATGAAATAGAAAGTAAGGTGGGCTCTAGGAGCATTTATTTCTCAATTGATATGGATGGGATTGATCCATCAGAGGCGCCAGGAGTTGGTACGCCCGAGCCATATGGCATATCTTCCACAGATGTAAGGGCACTGCTTCACCACTTCGCAAAGAAAATTGTAGGTTTCGACATTGTAGAAATGACGCCAGTATACGATAATGGAAACACCTCAATGCTTGCCGCGAAACTCATCCAGGATTTCATAGGCAGCAGAGAATCAAAGTCCTGAACCTTTTTATAAAAACCGAAAACCCTGCCTTATTATTGCAGGAAATTGTCCAAACTCAAAAATTAATATGGTTTTAAAGACCCAGCTTTCCAGCCAGTTCTTTGCCTTTTGAAATTTCAATGTGGCACGGTGTGGGGAGTTTAATGGATGCTTTGTGAAGCGCATCTCTGAGTCTTATTGCTCTTTCCGGGGTAGTTCTGCCAACCATGATGATGTCTCCTGCATTGACTCTGGCAGGGGTTCCTACTGGCTTTCCAAAAGCTCCTCTCATTCCGGAAGAAATCCTATCAGCTCCAGCGCCTGTAGCCATCTTGTGTTCCCTTAGAACATGATGAGGATATGGCCTTATCTGAAGGAAATAGCCATCAGCAGTTGATCCGACTAGCATCTTCCTGTTAACCGAAATCCTTGCTGCTTCAAGGGCTATATGCCTGATCTGGCAGGATTCCTTTGCAATCAGTCTGAGTTCGATTTCGAAATCTCTCTTCTGATTTCCCTGAATGAAAGTAGTTATCTTAGGGTAGGGGACACCTCCCATAAACTCCCTTCTTGTATATGCTGGACCTGAAATTTTAGTGTACATCCTTGCGGGTTTTGTAACCATGGAGATTCTATCCGTAAGCTGGTCAGAATATAAAAACTAAGCGTTTTCCGACCGATTGCTTGGTAAAGTTGCATATTTGCCTAGATGACCCAAGCTACAATTGGTGCCATAACTTCACTTGGTATAAACATTATATTTATGGTAACAATTTCCCGCCATGGAGAAAAAGAAACTCATAGACGTTACGCATATTTCATCCAGGGGTTCCTCTTTCAGGATTACCCTTCCAAAGAAAATTATAAGCAGACTTAACCTAAAAGAGGATGACATCATTGCCTTTTATGAGGATGATGGGGTCAAACTGGATAAGATTCAGTAGTTTAGGCACTTTTATCAGGTACTTTGCACTCCCCAATAGTGCTAAGCAAAACTGAGTTTGACATACCTGCAAAGTTGTTTATCAGCAGTTTATTCTTCGGAACAGGTTGGTTCAGCCTTAGTTTTACATTCCCCCTACTTGCTCAGGAAATAGGTTATTCCTATGTCGTAATTGGTATACTTGGCTTCATTGCGGCGCTCCCATTTCCTATTGTGGCTTACATTTACACGCGATCTGGATACAGGATGCTCAGGTATGGAACACTTGTCCCACTGGTGAGCCTTTCAGTACTTTCTGCAATCTTTTACTTGTTTTATCGCCCTTATTTCATACAGCTAACCATCATTTCCAGTTTAATTCAGTCGCCATGGTGGATTGCAACCGAAATTTCCATTGGGACTTTCAGCGGCCAGAAAAATGCAGAAAAGTATTCCGCAGGATGGGGAATACCAAATGCAATAGCTCCAATCTTCATGGGAGTTATACTGGAAATCAGCGGATATGAGCTAGTCTTCATTATTTCCATGATTGCATTCATAGTGGCCATACTGTTTTCCCCCAAGCCCGGTAAATTCATGGAGGTGAAAGGAAAATCATCGGTACAATCATGGTACCTTCTTTCCTTATTCTTTGCTGGTCTCTTTTCAGGATTCATTTACTTCGTAATGGAGCCTCTTCTGAAAGCTAACGGGTTTAGTTATGTTACAATTGGTGCAATGGCTTCCCTGTACGGCTTGATTGCGGCCATTGGCTACATCGTACTTAATTACACAAAGGAACACAGGATCACCACTTACAGTTCGCTTTCTGCCCTTCTAATCTTTCCAACAGCCTTGATTGGGCTTTCAATCAATATCTACACAGTCATTGTTGCTGTTGTGTTTGCTGGTTTTGGTGTATCCATAAGCATGTCCAAGGTCCTGTCCTATATTTCAAGTTCATCAAATCTCAGAAAAGGCGTGTTTCTCTATGAAACATTTTTTGGAATAGGATTTATGTTCGGCTCACTGCTTCAGGATGTGCTTTACCAGTTTTTCGGAAGGATGACCATATTCCTGTTGTTCCTTTTGCCTCTTTTCTATGGAATCGGCATAATTTTCGTCAAAGAAAGATAGTTTGCTTAGTATTTATTAGGTCTGCCCATTTCGATGGTTATATTTTTCTCCCCCACTGCGTCTTTCGATAGTACATGTTCGCATTTTTCGCATTTAAGTGACATCTCCGGGAGAATCACATGGTAAACTGCATTGCCGCATTCAGGGCATCGGCTGTATACAAATGGTTCAACCTGTGGGGTTCTCCTTTGTCTCGTGGTTTCCGATTCAGCAAGTACATCTTTCTCCGTAGATACTTTCTGGCTTTCTACAAATACCTGTACCAGAGAGTAAACACCAAGAAATCCCAAGAAGAACAGGAAAAGGGGCAGCAACTGGCTTAAGATTGCATTGCCTGCAACCAGGGATGCGGTGACATTGGTCATTGAAATTGCGAAGTTAGTTAGAAATGCTTTCAGAAAACCAAATCTCAGGAAGATAATATTCAGTATAGCCAATGATGCAAAGTCTGAAACATAATCCAGAGGAGTACCAGATATGATAAAAGTAGAGACAGCAGCTATGGTAAATGATAGGATAAGGGTCTCAGTCCAGTCTCCACTGTAATGGGTAAAAGCTCTGATATTCAATCTACCCCTCATAATCCCAACCACTGCAAGTACTACAATTATTGGAACAAGCTGGAAGAGAACAGTCTCTTCAAGTGTAATGAATGAAAAAACAAAATTCTGCACTCCAAGGCTCTCCTTAAATGGAAACTGGTTCCCAAAATTTGGCACAAGGTACGCAATTATTTCTGTCAGGATAAGCTGCGCAAGAATGTAGATCATAAGAAAACCAAAGAATTTTCTCGTTTTAGCCTTCTGAAAGCTGTTTGACAGGTTGTCATTATGGTAAAAAATAGAGAAAATGCTCATCAGGGCAATTATTAGGGAAACTACCAGGATTGTGTATATCAGTGAGGGAGTAAATCGAAAGCCTGCAATTCCAGTTATCTGGGTTCCAAGCTGGCCAATTCTGCTCAAGTCACCGATGGAAGGTGGAAAAAGCAGAGCGAATGTCAATAGGGTAATAATGGCGAGAATCAAGCCTGAGGCCGCATTGATCAATTCCCCTAATGTCCACTTACCGCTCTTTTCAACCATCATATTTTCCTCACTTCAGAGTTATGTTTATTCTTCTGCTTATTTTTCCTTTTACCAGATTTGTCTTGAACTCAATTTCACCAATTTCTTCCGTATTTTTAACGTTGGTCCCGAATTCCAACTGGTCTGGGATGCCTTCCAGATGGAGAACCCTGATCTGCTCATAGTCGGGAACCCGCCCCTTGCATATTTTCATCATTTCCTCCTTCTTCATGAACTCATCTCTCGGCAGGTATGAGAAATCGGTGTCTTTTTTAGTCTGCACTACTTTATTGGCGGCGGAAAAAAGCTCTTCTACCTGTTCTTTGGTAATTTCATCAAGTTCGAGGTCCATCCAAGCCTGGTCATCATATGTCTCATTAATTCTGGTTGTTGCTCCAAACATACTGTAAGACAACCCACTTAGAATTTTCAGTGCAGTTCTGAATCTCATGTGGATATACCTTACGTCCCAGTCCAGGACCTGGTGCACTTCCTTTCCATTGACATCGTCAGGGAAAGTATCATGCGACATAAGGTGTATACTGTCTCCATCGGACCAGGTGTCTACTATAATATATTCATTGCCGTCAATAAACACCTTTCCCTTGTCATTTGGCTGGCCTTCACTTGTAGGATAGAAAATTGTCTGGTCAAGAATCAGATCGGTAAACTCGTGCCAAAGGACTTTTCCTTTAGCTTCTTTCTGATACTGGTCCTCGAGGTATAGAAGTTTCGTGTCCATCAGTTCATTAATGCTCTGCATTATTTATTTTGATTGCTTAAGGTCACATTATAAGATGGTAGGATCAATTAAATCATGGAATTGACCTTTTTTCATTTCAGAGCGGTGTATTCCAGCTTTAAGCCCTAATTCATGAAATAAGTATAAGATGAGGGATGTTATGGGCAGTGGTGCCTTCTTCACAACTGGATTACCTTTACAACCTTTATCGCGAGGGAATCAAACTCAATCTCGATGTAACACGCGAATTTGCAAAGCTTCTCGGCAATCCTCATAACGATTTCAAAACATACCACATTGCTGGCACCAACGGAAAGGGTTCAACTTCGGCATTTATCTATAATATTTTAATGCGGAAGCATTCAGCGGGCCTTTACACATCACCACACCTCATCAGATTCAATGAGAGAATAATCGCAGGAAGGGAGCCCATATCTGATGAAGAGATCATAGGGTTTGTGGAAGAGAACAGGCCCATCATAGAGAAACTTTCAATGGAAAACAGGAATCCAACCTTCTTTGAGGCAACAACTGTGATGGCATACCAGTACTTTGCCAGAAAGAAAATGGAATATGCAAGTGTGGAAGTTGGACTGGGGGGGCGGCTCGACTCCACAAACATAATCACTCCTGAGGCAAGCATAATCACACAAGTAGGGTATGAACATGCAGACAAACTCGGATGCTCACTGACTGCCATTGCAGGAGAGAAGGCGGGCATAATAAAAAGAAAAGTACCAGTGATTCTCGGGGACAGCAAACCAGAAGTGGTAATGACTGTAAGGAGCATAGCAGAAACAAGAGAGTCTGAATTTGTTCATGCCCCATCGGTTACCTCAGTGTCTGAT
>JBJKQJ010000057.1:0-3772 GCA_046705445.1 Thermoplasmataceae archaeon | reverse complement strand
CGCAATTATTTAAAATTATACAATTTGTGAATAACAAGAGGACTCACATTGTATCCTTCAAATACGGAAAAGCAATATTGAAATCACAATGTCCACTGTAAAGATTGGGCTCATTGGAAAACCAAACGTTGGGAAGTCAACGCTTTTCTCTGCTCTTACTAAGAGCCCCGTAGACATTGCCAATTACCCCTTTACCACTCTTAAGCCAAATGTCGGCATTGCCCTCCTGAATTCCAAATGTCCTGAAACGGAGATTGAAAAACACTGCACTCCAAGGGAAGGCAGCTGTTCTGAAGGCATCCGCCGTATACCTGTTGAAATAATCGATGTTCCCGGCCTCATACCTGGTGCCAGTGAAGGCAAGGGGATGGGGAATGAATTTCTGGACAATCTCAGGGATTCGGAGGCCATAATACATGTTTTTGATTCTTCCGGATTGACCGCATCTGATGGTACTTCACTTCAGGAGGCGAAAGATCCGGTTGAAGACATAATCACCATTGAGAATGAAATATTCGCCTGGATGGCTGACAGGATATACAGGGACTGGGAGAAGTATTGCAGGAAGGCAGATGCCTCCGGTGACAGGATTGAGAGATCCCTGGAGAAGAAGATTGCTTCTTTCGGTATAAGTGAAAAACAGATCTCACTCATACTAACAAAGGCTTCTTTTCCTCCAAAGCTTTCTGCCTGGAAACCTGAAGATGCCCGGGCCTTTTCCGAACTAATCTTCAAGCATATTAAGCCTATTATAAGGGTGGGCAACAAGGCAGATTCCGCTCAGCCTGAGAACATCAAGGCCATTAGGGATTTTGATTCCAACGTTTTCTTCATTTCTGGGGAATTTGAACTCACACTTGAGAAAGCCATGGCTGCTGGACTGATTGACTCCTTATCAAAGGAATTTAAGGTCATCGGTTCCCTGAATCCCGCCCAGAAAAATGCACTAGAGCTCATTGGAAAGTTCCTCAATCAGCCATATGCAACACGAATAAGCGAAATCATTACAACTGCAGTTAGGAATATACTGGGATACGTTGTTGTCTATCCAGTTGCTGATGAAGGCACATGGGGTGACAATAAGGGGAATATTCTTCCGGACGCCTTTCTGCTTCCAGAAGGATCAACTGCACTGGAACTTGCTTATCGTGTCCACACAGATATTGGGGAAGGCTTCATCAGGGCAATAGACTGCAGGACAAAAAGAGCCATAGGCAAGGATCATGCTTTAAACGATTCTGATGTGATTCGAATCTTATCAAAGACAAGATGATTAACCGGCCAAATCAATAAAATAAATGAACATACAACGGGTATCCTTTTCATGGAAGCTACCAAGATACCTTGGGAAAGTATGGAGGCTGAAATCCTGCAACCCGGACTTACAAGAAGGGTTTTTCATGGAGAGAATATCACAATTGCAAAACTGGAACTTAAAAAAGGCATAGTGGTACCATCACACAGGCACGTGAACGAACAGGTGACTTCCGTAATTACCGGTTCAATCAAGGTTGAGTCAAACGGAGGCAATTTTGTAATCAAGACCGGAGAATCAATTGATTTTGGTCCCAATGTCCCCCACAAAGTCACAGCTCTGGAAGACACAGTGGTTCTTGACACCTTCAGCCCCATCCGGGCTGACTGGTTGAACGGAGACGACAGTTATCCCAGGAAGTGAGGGTATGCCTGTACGGGTCTTAAGCTGTTAAAGACATTACTTCTGTGCAACGACAGCGTAATCCCACATCTCAGAATTCCAAAACTTAAAATTTGGAAAGTAAAGTCATGATCTCTATCGTATCTGCAGAAGTAACGTTGGTTGTAACAGGAGATAATTTGCGTATGAATCAAAGGCGTTATATATCGTTTAGCATATCCCATGGCTGCTCAATCTAAATCAAGAAGATTACAGGTGGTATATTGGCGAACGGTATAAACGCTGGAAATAAGCTCAAATCAAGCAGAAAGAAATTCAGGTGGTCCGACTCTAAGTACAAGAAGAGAGTGCTTAACCTGAAGAAAAAGAGTGACCCTCTGGAGGGGGCACCTTCCGCTAAAGGAATTGTAATAGAAAAAATAGGAATCGAGGCTAAGCAGCCTAACTCTGCGATCAGAAAATGTGTCAAGCTCCAACTTATTAAAAATGGCAGGCAGATAACCGCTTTTGCCCCTGGCGACGGTGCCATTAACTACATCGATGAACATGATGAGGTTCTGGTAGATGGTATTAGGGGAAGACAGGGAAGAAGCAAGGGAGATATTCCTGGAGTCAGGTACAAGGTGGCAAAGGTCAACGGGATATCACTGCTTGAACTGGTCAAGGGAAGAAAGGAGAAGACGGTGAGATAATGGCAGAACTCAAGATACTGGGTGAATATTCAATAAACGAGGTACAGGTCCATGATGAGGGCCTGTCAAAATACATTAACCTCACTGCAAACGTCAATCTCCACAGCGGTGGAAGATATTCTAGCTATTCTGCTGGAAAGAGAAATGTGAACACTGTTGAGAGGCTTCTCAACAAGCTTATGAGGTCCGAAAAATGGACTGGTAAGAAATACAGTGCCTACAGAGCCCTGAGGGAAGCATTTGATCTTGTGGCGGAAAAGACCAAGCAGAACCCTGTTCAGATTCTTGTAAATGCAATTGAAAATGCTGCTCCAAGGGAAGAAGTCACAAGACTGAAATACGGCGGTATCGCCGTTCCGAAGGCTGTTGATGTCTCACCTTCAAGAAGGGTGGATGTAGCCTTGAGAAATATAGCAGTAGGGGCAACAAACGCGTCTTTCAAGAACAAGAAACCCATTGCAAACTGCCTGGCAGATGAAATTATGAATGCAGGCAGAAACGATGCTTCTTCATTTGCTGTAAGCAAGAAAGAAGAAATGGAAAGAATTGCACAGTCTGCAAGGTAAGCAGACTTAATCTTTTATTTCCACAGCCAACACATTTTATTTTTAACTGTAAAGTTATTTTCCCAAACTCGTGGGAGAGAAAGGGGCAAAGATAAGTCCAGAATATTTTCAGTCTGGACTACATCTCTTTTTCGAAGTCAAGAATTGTTGCAAATATGGCGGCATTCAGTATATTCGCCTCAGAGGTCAGGTTTAGATTCCACACGTCCCTGACTGCAACAACCTTGTGCCTTACAAAACCAATTTCGGCTCCGTTCTGGTTCACAATTGAATACTGCCTTCTTATGACATTTCCCTTTGTAGACATGCCAGGCTGATTGGATCCTTTGTCAACCCACTGAGCCTGCATTCCCCCTATGAGTCCCCTCTTCATAGAAATCATGGCCAGTTCGTCGCCTGAGGTTGCATCAAATACGCCAAAATTAGCGCTCCAGGCTCCTGCGCCTTTTCTTACTACAAGTGCTTCTCTGCTGGAGGCATCCTGCACGACGTATGTATATGAGAGCTCCCTCCCAGCCCAGGAGCCAACAGCATCTTTCAGTAAATTTCCTACTATGTTCTGTTTTGCATTCAGGTAAACATAAAAGAGTGGATTCTGGTTCTCGTCCATCACAGCGTAGTTCTTCCCCACAGCGAGGATTTTTTTCTTCATGAGAAGGTTTGTTTTGCCTTGAAGGGCATTGTTAATTGAGTCCAAAGCTTCATTAGCCATATGCTTAGCCAGTAAACATCACTTTTAAAATTATCCACTGTAACAATAATATGTAATTAATGAAATGTAATGTTACCAAAGGTTATTCTAAACGAACTGCAGGGCTGTGGCCAGCGCCACTATGACAAGCAGCAATGCAAGAGAG
>JBJKQJ010000056.1:0-6726 GCA_046705445.1 Thermoplasmataceae archaeon | reverse complement strand
CATCATGGCAGGCGCATTTTACCTTCAGTGTGTCTTTTTCAAGGCTCCCCAGGATGCACTTAGCGTGTGAGCATGTTCCGTCCATTGCGTAGTATTTTCCATTTATGTTGGAAATGAAAACCACTTCGTTTCCTACCTTTACGCTAGCGTGACCAGCTTTTTCCAAGGCTTTCGCAGAAATAGTCTTTTGCCATACCATATTTATCTCTATTACTCAATATGAAAAACCTTTTCCTTTAGGGAGCTGCTACATAGCTCAGCGGGATATGCTTTTCATTTTCCTGTTTCTGCTGGACCGGATGTGCATATTCATGGCGATTTTGATAAGGGACCTGGCAACAAGCTGTGCACTTCCTATAATGAACAATATGACGCCGACTAGAAGGCTGCCGGGGGGCATGCCAGGCAGGAATTCAACACTTCCTATGAGGAAGAGAACACCCAACACAAGATCATTTGCGATCCCAAGCCAGTAATAAAAACGCCTGAGTTTTTTCTCATGCTGTTCAGCTTCATATCTTCTTTGAAAAGCCATGGAAACAAAATCCTGCTTTAAGACCATATTCAGATGCAGAACTATCATGCCAAGTGTGCCATCCAGGATGAGCCTGGTCATTTCCTCAGCATTAATTGAATGGGCTTCCCTTTCTATCAGCTTAAGGAATCCCCTGCTCTGGTTTACACTTGCACCAGACTTTAGAATGGTCAACAGATCCATAAACCAGTCATTCCTGACAAGGTGGCGTATGAGATCAAGATCCACTTTTATTCCCCTAACAGCATCTTTCACAAAGCTGTTGGAGGCATTGCTTTCTATGAATAAATCACTTGTAATTAAGGGGAGAATGGCATTATTTCTGAACGGGTCAAGATGGTTTCCCTGTACCCTGAGAAGGTATTCAAGTACTGCCAGGGTAAAATCGTATTCCGCGGAAATAAGTGTGAGAATGTTGGAAAAGAGTTGATTCTTACTGATAAGGGATATGATCCTGGCAAACAGGTATTCCCGCTGTTGGGAAGAGATTTCTGCATCAAAAACTCCTGCAACGAGAAAAGTGCCATCGCCTTCATCTGGAAAACCTATATTGGCTTCCCTCAGAATTTTTTCAAGTTCGTCTTTTCCAATTTCGACGGCAAAGGAAATAACGTCTAAAACAGTGTCCCACTCCAGATCCAGGCTGAAGTGGCCATCATCTATAACCCGGCAGAGATACTTCACCTGGTCCAGGTAAGCTCTCTCCTCGCCTGAGTCAGGCAGCAGATATCACCAGTTTCACCATTTCATGTAAATTGTATCTATGGTTTAAAAAGTAACACTTCCTTTGGACCATGGCTATTTCCTATTCAATGCTCGTCTCAGAAACATTGCCAGCGGAGAGATTCAAGGTCCCTCTCGGAAGCAGGAGCAGGAATCCCAGGGTTGCCATCGAGAAGATTCCAAGAAACATCCAGGAATAGGAGAAACCGTATGCGGCTATAAATCCAAAAATTGTGGGCACGGTGGAGCCAATCCCGATCTGAATTGAATTGATCAGTCCCACATTGAGGGCCATATATCTGCTGCTTCTGTCCATCAGGGCAATTATGCCATATTCTAGTGATATGACAATAGTTGCTATCAAGCCCGTAAGTACCATAACAAACCATAAGCCCATATAGGGGAGCACAGGAATAAGCCCCACCAGCGACCCTATTATGACAACAAGAACTGAACCAAGCTTAAGCGGGTTGTATCTTCTCATGGAAGAGGAAAGAACTCCGCCTATTATTCCTGCAATTGGTATCGCTCCACCCATTAGTCCTGCAATGTTCGGATTAATTCCAATTAGGGTCGCATAGGTTTTGAAATATTCCGGCAAGGTGTAGTTGAGTGACCAGAGGCCCACAAGACACACTCCAATGAACCATGTTCTCCTGTCGAGAAGCCTGTTTCTGAGTCCTTTAAGGTCGAAGCTGGTGTAATGCCCACCCTTTTCTATGGCAATCTGAAGGAAAAAGGTGGAGGCAAGAACTGCCAATCCAGAAACAAGGAAATCCATTCTCCAACCGAAAAGCGGAATAAGCGGAGTGAATACAATTATGCCTCCCCCCGCTCCAATATTGAACGAGGCATTGTAATATCCAATCATTCTGGTGATGTTTTCTGGATCAAGTTCATTGAGAAGGGCTATGGCCGTGCTGAAATAGAATGCTGCACCAACCCCCACAAAAAACCTGAGGATCACAACCTCGGCAAAAGTTGCTGAAAACGCAGACAAAACCGCTGCGAATGACATCACATACAGCCCAAGCAATGCGGTTTTTCTGGACCCTATCTTGGAGGATATTATGCCTGCAGGAAGCTGGAAAACTCCCGCACCAAGCAAAAAGGAAGAAAGGGCCAGGCCCGTGTAAGAGAGCGGGACGTTGAAAGTCTGGCTTAAAGGGATGAGAGCTGGTGAAATGTTGTACCAGTTCAGCGAATAGAAAAGACGGGAAGTCATAATTGACGCTATACCTATCCCACTTCGCTGAACCATATCTTTGGGTAATCGCTAACCACTATAAATGTAAAATGTGTCTGCCCATTCAATAAATTGGATGAAAAAGACTATATCAGGACATAACATCTTTCAGGGATGTCAGTTTCCAAGGAGGAAGTACTAAGCTGGTTGGGTGGAAAGGACGAGTCATCCGGCAATTTAGTAGATATTCCATGGGAAATAAAAAAATACGAAAATCATCTGGTTCTGGAAAACGAAAAGATACCTTTTTCCATCTTCCTGATGTTTGATGGCGGAGTCATGAGGGTCTATCTCAAGACCGGCGTAGAAACTGCGGTAATGGACAGTGAGGCGAGGCTTGGCATTTACCGGGTACTGCTTATATTGAACAGGCAGATTGACCTGGTCAAATTTATGCTGGACGGAATCCACGAAGAAGTTATTTCTAGAGTCGACCTCGAACTTGATTCTCTGAGCAAGAATGAACTCAATGAAGGCCTGAACCTGCTTCTGTCATCCATATACCTCATGGTGAAGACCCTGAACCTGGAGGAACAGTTTCAGACAAGGATTACTGAGAGAATGCTTCTCATGGTCCAGGACATGGTTAAATCAGGCAAGTCAAAGGTCGACATCGAGAAGTACCTTGTTGAAAAAATTGGCCTGAGCAAGGGAGAATCTGACAGTATACTTACCCAGATAATGGGAAAGGAAGACGAAAATCAATCGAGTGGAATGTACGCATGATATCACAGGATGAATTTCCAAAAATAGGGACGCTTGTTCCCGGTAAACAGAATCTAGGCCTGCATGCCAAAATAGTTTCCCTGCAGCAGAGAAAAATCAAGAACGATAAAGGGGAGACGGTATACTACTATGGCATACTTGGAGACGAGACAGGAACCATTTCCTTCACGGCATGGGCTTTTCCAAATACAATCCAGGCCGGGGATGTAGTGGAGGTGAAGAACTGCTCAACCAGGGAATACAACAATGTGAACAGAGTCTACATAGATTCTAGATCAGAAGTTGTACTGAGGCCAGGAGAGGATATGGATGTCAAGAGAACCTTCAAGGAACTTAAGGTAAAGGACCTTTCCACATCTGATCCATATGTAAGCATAGATGGCAAAATATCAAACGTAAGGCAGCGGGAATTCGAAAGAAATGGTGAAAAGACTCAGCTGTATTCTGCTGACCTTGAGGATGACACAGGAAAGATCAGGCTTACCTCATTTGGAAAGCAGCTCAATGAAGGGGAAAGCATCAGGATTGAAGGTGGGAAAGTCTCAGAATACAACGGCAGGCTCAGAATTACCATAAACGATAAAACTCGGGTTTTGCCGGCAAAGCTGGATTATGAGATAAAGGAGAGGGTAGTCAATGTCTCTGACCTTACAGGTCCCCTGGGAGGAGTAACTGTCCAGGGATTTGCAGTATCATTCGGGCAGAAGAGCGGGCTTGTCATGAGATGTTCTGAATGCAACCAGAGACTGGACGATCTCAGATGTCCGGATCATCCTGAGGCACCATTTGTTTACGACCTGTTTGCATATTTCACCCTTGATGACGGAACAGGCCACATCCAATGCACTGGAGGAAAATACGCACTCCTGCCTCTTATTGGCCTTACAGAAGAACAATTCGTTCCAGCAAATACGGCTATTTCAAGACGTTCGATCCTAGCTGCCCTCGAAGACCATATTCCGGGTAAGGTGCTTATAATTAATGGGGATGTAGTGAAAAGCCAGGTGGGGCTGTCTTTGAGGATGAGTTCAGTAAGATATCTGGACGACGAATTCTTGAGAAAATTTGCCTCCATGCTGGAGGCTGATTTCCAATGATGCCAAGGAAAAGGGAATTTGCATACTGGATTATTGCCAGAGAACTAAGGGATTCAGTGGTTCTGGAAGATAACCCTGATGAGGAAAGATCCAAACCTTATATCATAACCCCACTGGGGTCACGAGTGCGAAGGGTTCTGGTTGCTGGAAAGGTAACACAGAAGAATGCGGAAGAAAACATGACAAGAATGACTGTTGCAGATGCATCGGGCAATTTTTATCTAAGTGCATTCCAGAATGATTTTGGGAGCCAGGGCAAACAAATGCTCGATGAACTGGAGCTTGATGACACAGTAATGGTCATGGGCAGGGTCAATTCATACCAGAATGAGGGCAAAATTTACTTTAACTTGAATCCGGAACTGGCTGCTAAAATAGACGATACAGCCCTCAAATACTGGAACACACGGGCAAACCATTCTGCAAGAAGGAAAATCTATGCAATAAAAGCAGCCCTGAAAGGTGAATCTCCATCGGTAGAGGAACTCACCGGCATGGGTTATTCAAGTGAGGAGGCTGAATGCGCCCTTAGGGCCATTAAGAATTACCCGGGGTACAGCACGTCAGAAATAGAGGCGATGGTCAGTGGAGGGACTATCCCAGTATCACAGTCCCCTGATGATTCAAAAAATAGGGAGTTTATTCTGGATTACATCAGGAATAATGATGAGGATGGCCGTGGATGCAGGTATGAAGATCTTCTGGCTGCGGCTCAGAATGTTTCAATTTCACAGGCAGATCTGGATGAACTCCTCAATACAATAGGATCTGATGGGGAAATTTTCGAAGTGTCCCTGAAAAGATACAAGGCAATTTAATCCCTGAAGATATTTTTCCCGTAATTTTCCTCAATTTTTTTGTCTTTTGCGAAAGTATAGTATGCCTCATCCCTGTTAAAGCCAACCGCGAAATAGCCTTGTGAAAATAGGTTCTCAAATATGTCCCTCAACCCCATTCTGACTTTAAGTGCCAGATCACGATCGTTTCTTTTCATAGAGACAAAATCCTTTGGAATATATACTCCCACAGTAGCGGCAAGGTTACTGTAATCGGCCTTGTAAAGTTCACCAGGCTCATTGACGAATTCGCCTGGCGCAGGTACTCTGGGTTTTGTATACTCATTCCACCACTCCGCAACGAAACGGTCGGTCGGCATTCCAAAATTAAGGGCATCTTCCATCTGGCCATAGAAATTTCTGAGATATGTCCTCGAAAACACTCCCAGTTTGTTGAAGTTGAAATTTGCATTCAAGGCCATAAGCGGATCGTACGTCCACGCAACAAGGTTATAACCATGGCTGCTGGCCCAATCCCTCTGCGCTAACTTCAGGGCCCTGCCCACGCCTGAATATTTAAGATCCTGTATAACGCCAGTCATGTGTGAATAAAGATATACGCGCCCGTTCCTGTAACCTGGAAAACTGTAATGCATTCCTATGACCTTGTCTTTTTCCCTTGCCAGGAGGACAAGGCCGCCATGGAATCTCATTGAGGCTACAATATCCTTGATGAGTTGATCCATGTTCTCCATTCCCCAGGCTGATTTTATTACGGGTATTATTTCGCTTATTTCGTCCGGGTCAGAAACTACGTTGATATCCATTCAAGGAGAGGCAGATTGAATTAGCATAAATAGCTTACATTTCACATTAAAAAGATAGGGCGCAGCCTCCAGAAAGTTTTGAAAAATTGAACATAGAATGTGATTCGAACTTTATAATAAGTAAAAATGGGATTGGAACTCAGGCTTCAGTCAAGATTCCACTTCACCTTAAGTTCCCTAGCCGCCTTTACCTCATCTATCCTTCCAACAGGGAGATTCCTTGGGAGGGACTTGAGTTCAGCCTCATCCATTTCCAGGCTTTTAAGCAGGATTTCTGCATACTGGTCCAGATCAGCCTTGGAAACCGACTCTGTGGGCTCGATCATCATGGCCTCATGCACAATCAGTGGGAAATATACAGTTGGTGCGTGAATACCATGATCGATGAGGAACTTGGCAAGGTCAAGGGCCCTCTTTCCAGTATTCTCGGTGGAAAGAACAAGCTCATGCTTCTTCAAGGGCTTATAAGGAATTTTGAATTTTCCTGAAAGCAGGTTTGCAAGGTAATTTGCGTTGAGGACCGCGTTAACAGTATTTTCCCTCAGGCCATTTGATCCATGGTACCTTATGTACGACCATGCACGGAGCATCATGTTGAAGGAGCCAAAGTAGGACGATACTTTCCCAATGGTCTTCTTGTGGGAATAATCGAGGAAATATCTATCTCCCTCTCTTTCAACCGTGGGAACCGGGAGAAAATCCTTCAGAGTTCCCTTTACTGCAACAGGTCCAGATCCGGGACCTCCGCCACCGTGTGGGGTTGCAAATGTCTTGTGTAGATTGAAATGTACGATGT
>JBJKQJ010000055.1:0-6046 GCA_046705445.1 Thermoplasmataceae archaeon | reverse complement strand
CAATATCAGGACTACGCAACATTCTAATTTCTTTTCTGAAGTTTGGATCTTCACTGACATCATACAGCCTGATGTTGATTCTGGAAACCTGCACTGTCTCTGGTCTGATAAGTTCTCTGAGAACCTCCTCACCAAGAGTCATGTAGAGTTCAGGTTTTTCAGCCAGTCCCTGGTCAAAACCATTGGTCCTCCCAAACTCTGAGATATCCTTGAAATTTACGAAAATAGATTTTTCTTCCGGATAAATTGAACTAAGCCTGTTTATCTTGTCCATGTATCCATATTCTGAAAAGATCCTTAGCCATCCTTCCCTTATTTTTTGCGGGTCTTCCAGAAGTGAGCCGATCATGGTCTTTACCCATGTTCATTGTAATAAATAGATATTTGTTGTTAGGTGGTACACAACTTGTGCCCCTAAAAAAATTATATAGCTACAAAAACATCTCGTAGCGCTGCCGTCGTAGCTCAGCCTGGTAGAGCGTGTGCTTGGTAAGCACAAGGTCGCGGGATCGAATCCCGTCGGCGGCTTCCTCCTTAATAGTATAGATAGGAATTAATCTGGCACCAGATCAGTGAAAACAAACCCATCCCTTTCCACCAACTTACCGGTTATAATCTTTAGGGGATTCTTGAAAATAGGTGCATCAAAAACAAAAGTATGGAATTCTCCGTTTTCACCACATGGATCAACTGTCTCAGGGAGTTCAGCAAGAAACTTATTATCAAAATCTTTACCGGCAAAGTCGGCTGAAACCCTTGATGGGTCAATGCAGGTAATTTTGGCTTTTAGCCCAGACTTGATGATCTTCTCTGCAAGATCCTTTGTGTCTTCTCCCCACAGCGGGAATAGGGGTTCTATTCCAGTTCCTTTAAGTTTGCTTTCCCTGTATTCTTTGATATCTTCAAGGTAGAGGTCTCCAAAGACTATGTACTCGATTCCTTCACTCTTCAATCGTTCAACGGCTTCAGACATTTTCTTCTCATATGCCTCATTAGTGCAGTTTTTAGGAATTTCCACCCTTAATATGGGTATTCCAAGAGAATTAGACTGTTTTTCAAGAAGTTCTTCCCGAACCCCATGCATGGACACCCTGCCATAGTTTGAAGTTACAGTTGTAACAAGATACTTGAAATCGTAAATCCCAGCGTTCAAAAGACGATACAATGCATAACATGAATCCTTTCCGGAACTCCATGAAATAGCAGCTTTTTTTCTGCCTCCAGAAGATTTTTCAATCACAATCGACTGAAACGGTTCTCTGAAATAAGATTTTCACTTTACTTTATGAAAAGCTCTGGTTCAGTGGAAGTTAAATTAAGAAGACCATTGATATCTGCTCAATCGGATGTCCTTGAACAAAGAGACCTTGAGGAAATTAAATTCGAAATTAATTTTCACCCAGTACCTGACGAAGTCAGTCTCTGGAGATACATCTCTGATCGAAGTATCCGATGCACTTTGCGGTGTAAATTCCCAGAATTTCAAGGATAGTTATATGACTTACTGGGCACGCACTTCCGGTTTCAGCGAAAAGAAACTGCTGTCAGGATTTAAACCAGGAGGCACCCTATCCCGTAGCTGGACAGTCAGAGGAACAGTTCACACCTTTCCTACAAGGGATTACCTCACTCACGTTTTTGGAGGTCCTGCTGAGAGAGCTTTGAAGGCCCACGACAGATATGCCAGGCAACTGGGCGTACCGGACAGGGTAGCAAGGATTAAACGTTTATATGAGCCATTGCTTGATGAAATGGGCCAGAGCATGGTTTCAACAGATTTTGTAAACCAATTTATTTCGTCTAAACTTGAAGAAATGGGGATAAAGGGGACCATGGCTTTGACAAGAGGCTGGACAAAGGAAAGGACCGATGGCCCAACTTGGGAAGGTATAATGGAAATGTCTTACCTTGGAATTCTTACCAACGCTGGCAGGAAAGGTTCGGGGAATCTGTGGATGAGTACTAAAAACTGGCTGGGCACAAACGACCTGGAACCCAGCTATAAAGAATCAGCAACATCTCTTGTCAAAAATTACATAAAGAATTACGGACCCGTCACTTTCTCAGATATTGCATACTGGACCGGCCACAGGAAAGATTTTTTAAAATCCATCCTGGAGGACCTCAGAACAGATATCCAAATAATTGATATAGGAGATCATAGCAGTTATTACACAATGGAAGAGTTGGAGTCAGATTACGAAAAACCACCTCACGCAATAATCCTCCCCAGGTTTGACAGCCTCATGATGAGTTACCTGGACAAGTCAAGATTGATGGATCTCAAATTTAAGGAAGTAGTATCGGCAAAAGCCGGGATTATCAATCCAACTATCCTGCTTGATGGGTTCGTCCAGGCTATATGGAGAAAGGGGCAGAAAGGCAAGAAGGTCAAAATATCAGTCAAAACATTCGGGAAATTTTCAGATAACAGTAAAAAAGCTGTGGAAAAGAAATTTGAAAAGTATGGCAATCACTTGGATTTAACTCCGGAAATAAGCTATTCGCCACTCAACTAACATCGATCTCTGTACAGGTATCTCTCTGCAAACGGTCTTCGACTCCGAGTCTTCTCATTTTTGGTGAAAAAATATAGATCAGCAACGCAGAGGATGCAATTAAGAGGCCACAAATTTTCATAACTGAAACAATTCCATGAACAGCCATCCAGATCGGGAAGGCTATGGATCCAGCAGCTGTTGTTACACCTCTGAACGTATACAGATTAGAGGCAGTTCTGCCAAGCATTTCCTTAACTGTGACCTTTTGGATATAAACTGAGTTTACGGTTGTATGCACAGAAAAGAAGAAACCAAGCGTAAACCATGGCAGGACATCAGAAAGAGGCGACATGATCAGATATGCAGCCAATAAAGTCACAAGTCCAGCAGCAAGGTATGTCAGCAGCAGTAATCTACCAATATGCCTGGAGGGGAAGTATGCCCCCACCATAAAACCTGAAACCATGGCCCCAATATAAAAGGTCGAGAAAGAAATAGAATACCAGACTGGCAAATTTTCCGCGTAAATTCCGGACATTGCAAGCACCGGGATATTTGAAAACATGGAAAAGAAAGCTATTATAACTGAGAAATACAACAGATCCCTGTTATTCTTGAGGATGTATTTCCAACCACTTTTGAATCCGGAATCAAGAATTCTCTCATTTTCCGGGACTATGAGTGGTACAAACAGGGTAAGACCTGCGGCCAGGAACATGGAAAATCCATAAAGGAGGAGTGAACCGTACGCACCTACGAAAGCAAAAAGAAAACCTCCCACTGCAAGTCCTGCAGCTACATGTCCGTTACCAACTGCATTGGTTATACCATTAGCTTTAGGTAGTTCACTCTCAGATACGATTAGTGGGAGGACAGAATGATCTGCAGTCCAAATGATATCCCAGAATAAGGCAATCACGCCAATGAGCAGAAGGAATGTATAACGGTCGACGTTTCCGTTGAGAGTCAGCCAAGCAAGGAATAGTGAACATGCTCCAATGCCGGCCTCAGATAGCATTATGATGAAACGTTTGTCTTTCATTCTATCCGTGATGGGCCCCGCCCAGAATGTAACAGAGTATATGCCGTATTCCACAAAAAGGGCCAGCCCGGTGAACAAGATACTTTTCGTGAGGACGAAAGAATAAGCGGGAACCGTGATCATGTAAAGGGTATAACCAAAATTTGTGGCGGAGAGGCGGGCATTGAAAATTAAAAACTTACCGTTCCGCAGTAAACTCATCTGTAATGTCCCTATAATTCTTTCAATGGCTTGCAGTATAAGTTTTTACCACTTTGCAAATATTGTAAAAAAACTGAGAAGTTCAAGATGCGTTGTTTTCTCTGTAAAGTGGAAGGGCAATAGTGGATAGGTCATGCCCATTCTTAAGCCCTCTAAGTATCTTTACAGGCCTCTGCATGCTTTTCATCTCTTCATTCACCGCAGCACGAAGGGGCTTAAATAAATCATCACCGGCATTGGCAATTCCTCCCCCAATTATTATGACTTCAGGGTCAAAGATGTCTATTATGTTTACCAAGCCCACAGCCAGGTAGTAAATTGTTTCCTCTATAATCAGTTGGGAAAACATATCTCCCTTTTTCTTGAACTCAAAAACTTTTCCGGCATCAATATCTGACGGCCTAATTTTGGAATATAGTTCTGACTCCTTTACTGCAGTTACGTTTTCAGCAACTCTCCTGGCAATACCCCTTCCTCCAGCTATGGCTTCCAAGCAGCCTCTCCTTCCGCACCCGCAAACCGGTCCATTTGACATGACGACCATGTGTCCCATCTCTCCAGCCATGCCATGGGCTCCACGGTATAATTTGCCGTCAAGAAAGGCTCCGCCTCCAATTCCTGTGCTCAGTGTCAGGTAGACGAAATTCTCATGGTCTTTGCCATCGCCAAAAACTCTTTCCGCAATGGTGGCGGCAGTTGCATCATTTTCCAGATAAGTCTCTGCCTTGAATTCATCCTCAAGAATCTTCTTAACAGGGAGGTTCTTCAGTCCCAGAACATTTGGTGACGAAAGCACAATACCTCGTTCTGAATCCACAAGACCAGCAAAGATTACGCCGATCATATCAGGTTGCTTCAGGCCATACTTGTCCAGAAGCGAATGGCCCATGTAAATGAGGTCCTCAGAGAGCCTCTTTCGACCCAGATGCCTTACAGTTGGCTTTCTAATTGAGCCAAGGATATTTCCTGTTTCGTCACCAAGTACTGCGGATATTTTTGTGCCGCCAACATCAAATCCGAGGATATATCTGGACATTTCCTTACTTGATTTGAAAAGTACATATAAAACATATGAAGTGTGTTCAGGTTCTTTTTACCACCAAAAGAAGTCCCTCCAGTTCTACTACTACTGCTTTCTCTCCAACTTTAATAGTAGTTCCATCCTCACTTCTTGCTCTCCACTGAATACCTTCCACAGAGACCACACCATTTGGGTTGAGTTCTTTCTTTATTACTGCAGGTTTTCCTATCAGTGCCTCCGGCCCAGTATATTTCCTGGCTCTCAGAGACAGGGCAATTCGTCTGATGAAAAATCCCAGGAAGATTGCAATTCCGGCAATGAGTATGGCGGCTACATAATCCCACAGCCCAAAAGGGGAAGGCGAATATCCAGGATTACTGGAAAGATATGGGGAAGCAAGCATGAAAGTTCCAAAGACAGAAACCAAAACTCCTGTTATCAAAGCAAACCCATGTCCAGTCTTTGCCTCGAGGAATATAAAAATTGCGCCCATTACAACTAACAGAATACCTACAAGGGAAGCACTTACTATCTCGGCTCCAAGCAAGCCAAGAGCAATCAGCGCAATACCCACAATAGTAAGAATAGCAGTTCCATGGTAAATGTCTGCAAATATGGCTAAGGATCCAATGAGGATGAGCATTCCATCTACCGTGGTGTTGCTCAGAAAGCTAAGAAGGTTATCGTACACTCCCGGATTTTTTGTGACAACAGGATAACTGCTGAGGTTCTTTAGCTGAAGAAACTTGGATAGGTTGCTTGCGTATCCATTGACAAGGCCGTTAGAAATTGCCTGTGCTCCAGTATAGGCAACATCCTGAGAAACCATAATCCCTGCAGCCGTGGCATTGTGGCCATTTTCTTCTGCTATGGCTTGCATATACTGTATGAATGCATTTTCAGTATGATTCTGCTCAAGTGAGGTTCCGCCAACAACTATTGGTGTTGAGGGTCCGATTACTGTGGCATTGCCCATATAGACCTCAGTGGAGGCAAGTGCGATATAAGAACCGGCTGAGGCTGCAAACCCATATTGGGGAACGTAAGTGTAAACAGGAATCCCCAGACCTCTTGTCTGGTTAATGGCATTTATCATCTCAAGCATATTCTGCAAGATGCCTCCAGGGGTATTCATATCGATAACCACAGCAACGGTATTTCCCGTATTTGCCTGGCCAAGGGAGCTTGTTATGAAATGCGATGAGCCCGGGTCTATTTCCTCATGCAAGTTAAGAACTAGGACAGAAGGCTGGTTGGAAGCAGCTAAGCCTACGCCTGCAG
>JBJKQJ010000054.1:0-7495 GCA_046705445.1 Thermoplasmataceae archaeon | reverse complement strand
TTTCCTTTTCCCTTAACTTTGCCAATTCCCCCACTTTTCACTCGGGGGAGAATTTTGCAAGTTTCTTCTCGTAGTCCAGCCTTACCTGCCCATACCCCGAGAGAAAAGTGGGGGAATTGGCAAAGTTAAGGGAAAAGGAAAACTATTTCCCGGAACTCAAGGCAGGCGGCAAGGATAATTATGAACTCCTGGAGTACAACTGTCCCGTATTCAGCATATCAAGGAAATTTGGAATGGCGTGTTCGCTGGAAACACAGCTTTTCTCATCAGTTCTGGGAAGAGAAGTATCTTCAACGCATCGACAGGTCAATGGAAGTGATGTCTGCAAGTTTCTGATTAAAAAACAGTTGAAGGAATAATTACCGGTATTTCTCTAGAAGTTGGATTCTCTTTGCAGGATGAGGATGTGAACTGAAAATTGAGGATACCCCAGAGACCCTCATATGCCTCCATTTCTCAAGCAGTTCTAGATGGCCTCCATTTGACTGGCTGTTCAGATCTGAAAAAAGAAGCATTCCAGTGATATTGTTTGAAACCTCAGTTCGCTTTCTCCTGAATCTTGTCCCAGTATAGCTGACTATCTTTGCCAGTGCGGTCTGGAGATGTTCGGCTCCGTGATCAGCAGTTTTTACCGCATTCAGGTCAGCATAAGTTTCTCTCATCCTGTTGATGCCCAGTATCATAATATTGAAAATGAAACTTAGAATCAGAAGTGCTATGGCCACCAGGAAACCATAGCCGTTCTGCTGCCTGTTATCTCCTGAAAATATTAGGCCGTAGCCCAGGTAAAACATCAGGGTAGGTATGAGGCCTATGGCAAGTAAAAGCTCAATGTCCCGGTGCCTCAAATGTCCCATTTCATGGGCCAGTACAGCCTCCAGTTCCTCTTTCGTGAGTATGTTGAACATTGGCCTTGTAATGGCCACTCTTCGCCCAGCCAGTGGGGAAGAATAGGCGAAAGCATTGGGGAAGTTCACTTCTGCCACAAAGAGCAGTGGCATTCTCAAACCGTTGTTCTGTGCAATTTTCCTGACGGATTCTATAAGCCAGGAATATTCTGGATCACTTTCCTTGATTGGAGTCAGTCTGTATGCATAGCCAATAATATATGGCGAGAACAGCCACTGCAGAATGTCCATAACAACAACTGCCCCAAGGATTATGAGAACCAGGTAGAGGGAATACGATACGCCGAAGAAGTAGTTTACAACCGATAGTATAATGGCGGCTGCCAATCCTGCGATTGCTATTCCCACCAGTATTGTGGTTACCCTGAGTCTGGCTGACACCAAGTCCATAACAAATGATCTAAAAGGGAGATATAAGCTGTTATGTTTCCTTTCAGTTCAAGCCATACTGTATCCTATACAGCTGATCAAAAATACCTCCGGTTCCAATTAGCCCTTCATAGGTTCCTTCTTCTACAATGTCGCCCTCATTGAGCACGATGATCCTGTCCACCAGCCTGACCATGGAAAACCTGTGGGTTATGAGAATCAGGGTCTTGTCCTTAAGGAATTCACTCAGGGAGTTCATGATGAGTTCTTCAGAGTAAGGGTCTATCTGTGACGTGGGCTCGTCAAGGATAAGGATCTCTGGATCTCTTATGAATGCCCTCAGGATGGATATGGCCTGCCGTTGTCCTTCAGAGAGATTTCTTCCCATTTCTCCAACATTTGTGTCGATGCCGTCTGGAAGGTTTTCAAAGATTCCATCAAGTGAGAATCTCTTTATTGTATCTAGAACATCTTCCTTGCTGACTTTTGGGTTAGAAAAGAGTATGTTATCGTAGATCGAACCCTTGAACATGAATGGTTCCTGCAAGACCGGTGCCAGGAGATGCCTGAAACTGGCAGTATCTATCCTGCTGAACAACTCACCGTCAAGCATTATTTCGCCTTCTGTTGGGGAATAGAATTTCATGAGAAGATTGGATAATGTTGTTTTTCCTGCTCCAGTGTGGCCCACAACGCCAATCTTCTCCCCCTGTTTTATCTTCAGGTTGA
The DNA here is from genome assembly GCA_046705445.1 of Thermoplasmataceae archaeon. Taxonomy (GTDB): domain Archaea; phylum Thermoplasmatota; class Thermoplasmata; order Thermoplasmatales; family Thermoplasmataceae; genus JAJZOM01. The sequence goes on along the minus strand of JBJKQJ010000054.1, from coordinate 5,489 downwards.
TATTGGTCAGAGCGTTGTCCTCTCCATAGGTGAAAGATACTCCCCTGAGTTCGATTGCGTCGCTGAAGGATGCCTTCTTTTTACCTGCATCTTCTGCAGTCTGCCTTGGGTAGTCAATTATTCCATAAATTCTGGCCACACCCACCATTGATGACTGGTACGAATTATAGAGCTGTGAGAGTTGAACTACGGGATCAAAGAATTCCTGAACATAAAGAACAAAGGCCACGAGAATACCAACAGTGGTAACACCGGATTTAAGCTGCAAGGCTCCCGCAATGAGGACAAGGGCAATTCCAATTGCTTCTATTACCCTGATGGATGCTCCATAAAGGGAAGCAACCATCGAGGCTTTCATATTTGCCTGGAAGTTCCTCCGGTTCAGGTTGTCAAATCTATCTGCCATCCTTTTTTCAACATTGAATGATTTGATTGTCCTGATGGCATTGATGTTTTCGCTCAGGTTCCCGGTTATGGCAGCGATGGTTTTCCTTGTGCGGAGATAATTTCTCCTGACTTTTCCCTGTATTGAGAAAGAGAAGATCATAAGGACCGGTATTACAACCAGTGCGTAGAGGGTCAGGTTGAAGTCCTTGTAAAACATAATTGAAATTGCAACAATCACTGTGGCTATTCCTGAAACCACCTGGGGCAACTGGAAAGTGAGAAACTCACTGAGCGTCTCCGCATCGTTTGTTATCCTGCTGATGAGGTAACCAGTCTTTACGCGGCTGAAGAAAGACACTGGGACATACTGGAGGTTCTCAAACGATCTGTCCCGCAGACTTTTTATTTCTAACTGTGCAAGCTTTGTGGAACTAATAGTCCTCTGTCTGTTGGAGAAGAACTGTATGAAATACAGTCCGAAGAATATGCCTGCAAAAATGTACAGGCCGGAAAAGTTGGAGGCGGTGATGCTGTTAATTGCGTATCCCAGTGCCAACGGATAGAGTGTCCCGGTAATTGCAGTGACAAGAACTGATGCAACAAGGATAACACTGTCCCTTCTCATGGAGAATATATCCGACATCAGCCGCTTGAATGCTGAAAGGCCTCCCTGCGTTTTTATGAAAAGCTCTTCCTGTTCTTCATAGTCCATCGGCAAGCTTCAGTCGCCTCCCGCAGGCTCAGAAAAGCCAGCAGCATCATGCGTATTGTTAGATTCCTCCCACTGCACAAGAATTCCTCCGTTCAGTTCAAAAACTTTGTCAGAAAACTTAAGTGCAGATTCTCTGTGAGTAACATTTATGACCGTGATGCCAGTGGAATCTTCCTTTATGTTGTTGAATATCTCAAGCTCCGTTTCCGGGTCTACGCTGGCTGTTGCATCATCCAGAATGAGGATCTCCGGCTTCGAAATTAGTGCACGTGCAATTGCCACCCTCTGCCTCTGGCCTCCTGAGAGTGTTATTCCGCGCTCTCCCACCATTGTGCTGTAACCCTCCGGCAGAGATTCTATGAAATCGGATATTCTTGCAAGTTTTGCTACGCGCTTTACTTCTTCTGGAGAACTATCTGCGTTCCCGAAGGCAATATTTTCCATTATGGCTCCAGAAATAAGCGTAATTTCCTGAGGGACCAGGGCAACAGATCTCCGCAAAGATTTCAGGGTAACCTCCTTTATATTTACTTCCCCAATGCTAATGGTCCCAACATCAGGATCGTAAAATCTAGGTATGAGATTTATCAGACTGCTTTTTCCCGCCGCTGTTCTTCCAGTTAGGCCAACAAACTCCCCTTTTTCTATTCTGAAGTTTATGTCTTTCAGAATTTCTCTGTTGCCTCTGCGGAAACCCACTCCGGAGAATTCCAGGTTTCCCTTTAACATTTCATCCCTTCCGGAAACAAAGTCTTCATCATTTTTCTGGTCCAGTACTGTTCCTATACGGGCAATGCCAGCTCTGGCATTTTCAGAAAAAACTATGAGCCTGCCCAGGAAGCTTACAGGAAAACTCATGAGGCTGAAAATTGTCACTGCAGATACAAGTGGCCCCACAACAGATGAATTGATAATGGACGTATAACCTCCGTAAAGAAGTACACCAGTTGCCGCCGCACTGACAACTAGTGGCATAAGATTGTTATATTTTCCTCTGAGCCGGGCCACAATCATGTACTCGTCATAATATGAACTGGTGGTTCCGGTAAACTTTGCTTGCTCTCTTTCTTCTGCTGAAAAACCTCGGACGACCCTGTTTGCGACTATATTTTCCTGGAGCTGTTCATTCATCTGTCCATAATAGGTTCTTATCCTTCTCCAGTGTGTTCTCTGTTGCTTCTGGAATACCATTCCTATTACAATTAGCACTGGAACCGCTATTGTGAAAATCCCTGCGTACTCAAGATTTATTCTTAGGAGAAAGATAAATGCGAATATGATCATGAAAAGGGTGGGTATGAGTTGGGAGGCAGTGTTAAGGACGAAATTCCTTGAGGCTTCGATATCCATGGTGGACCTGGAAAGAAGATCACCGGATGTCTGTTCTTCATAAAAGCTGAATTTTTTGCTCTCAAGTCTGGAGAAAACCTGATTTCTAAGATTATATGCATAATTCTGGCTTGTGTACTGTGATCCGTAATTCACTATGAACTGTACGCCACCAGAAATACTGGATGCCATAAATATGAGTAATGCATAATATTCCACGTCAGAGTACCTGAGGAGCTGGATGGAGCTAACTGCATCCCCAATGAATATTGGAATGAGCAGCCTGAAGAATGTGCCTACCAGTGAGGCAGCCAGCACCGTCAGGAGAACCCATCTTTTACCTCTCAGGTAGCTCATGCTGAAAAAGAGTGGATCGAATACTCCGACAGCTCCCCTAAGCCTTCTGGCAAGCACCCTCTGTAAGCTCAAAACAAATTACCTATGCCTGAATTAATGCCATAGGCGTTTTTCTTAGATAAGATTAATTAAATTTTAGTGAAAAAATCAGTTTCCACTTGTAATGTTAACATAAGTGTCCTCAATGTCATTATATGGGACAACCCATTTGACTTTCAGTCCATTGTCCTGGCAGAACGCTATAATATCGCTGTTGTTCGAACCATTTCTCTTTTTGAGGTATATGCTGTTGCCATCAGTAGATATCTGTTCAGCTAAATCATCAGGGAACCTGAATCCGTTTGGCTGAGTCTCAAACTCTATTCTTACACTGCTGGTGTTCCCATTCACAGTGTCATATTTCACGGACCCCCTGTTGATAATCAGTATGCGGTCACAGACCTCCTGGGCCTCATAGATAAGGTGGGTGCTGAGTATGATGATCTTGTCCTTTTCCCGGTTTAGCCTTTTTATTGTATCCCGAACGCTCTTCATACCGCTGGGGTCCAGGCCGAAGGTGGGTTCGTCGAATATGAGAACATCAGGACTGCCGACCAGTGCAACTGCCAGGCCAAGCCTCTGTTTCATTCCCCTAGAAAGCTGACCAGCCTGCCTGTCAAGGTAGGAGGTAATGGAGGTCAACTCTGCCACTCTTTTCAGTTCCTCATCCCTTTTTCCCTTAACCTGTTTGATCTTAATCACGAAATCCAGGATTTCTCTTGCAGTCAGGTAGGGATAAAATTCCGGTTGTTCCACAAGTGCGCCCACATATGAAAGTGCCTTGGCAGGGTATTCTGAAACAGAGATGCCGTTCACAAGGGCATTTCCTGAAGTAGGTTTTACGATATTTGTCAGGATCTTCAGCATAGTGGTCTTTCCCGCTCCATTGGGACCGAGAATTCCTATGCATCCAGGGCCTTCTATGTTTATATTCACGTCACTCAGGGCACTGAGCGCTCCGAATTTTTTTGACACGTTCTCAAGCTTTATTGAAGGCATTATTTCACCTCCTTCCTTTCAAAAACAATTAGGGCAACTGAAAGGGAAATCACGGTGTAGATCATCATAATAATGATTGACTGCACTATCTGGGGAATCCCTGCAGGAGAAAGTGAGAAACTGAAGTTGAAGGGAGAAATGGAAATATTCATGTAACTCTTCATGACAATTCCTGCTGCCTGATCCAGCAGATAGAATGGTGTAGTTTTGTAGAGAAATTCCGATATCACCTGGTACGCGTTAAAGATGAGGAAATAGAGGAGAAACACTGTGATGTAAGCATAGGTGTTCTTGTTGAAGATGCTGCTGATCATGAAGGTAAATGCCGTCATGGCGAATATGAAAATGACAAGTAGCCAGAGGGCGTAGTAATAGTTGTAAATGAGGGGGATGGGGAAGACATAAAGGAAAGTTACTGCCTGAATCACCAGATATACTGCAATTGTAATTATTGTGACCAAAACCGCTGCTAGATACTTGGACAGAAGGAGGCTAGTTCTGCTTATGGGCAGGGTAAAAATGTGAAAAGCAGTCTTGTTTTCTATTTCGCTGGAAATGGCAGAGGATCCAAAGAATACAGATGCGAAGACAGGGAGGTCCAGCAGTACAAATGACCACACATATCCGAAGATTGCTTCTTTGGTTGGGTAGCCTATATTGGAAAGATTGAGGTTTGGGAAAAGCTGTGAGAGTTCATTCACGTAACGCAATGTGAAAAAAGCCATGAGGCCCGCTACCAGGACCGAAATTACAAGCATAAGGTAGAAGCTTCTCGACCGATAGTAGTTCCTGAAGTAATAGGAAGTGGAGGCTGCAAATTTCTGAATTCCTCCGTTCATGGTTTAAACCCCGAGATCAGTTGTGTGTAGTTGCTGTTTGAAAGTTGAACTAAAAGGTCCTCAAGAAGGTAGTAATTCCCAATCCCAACAGTAATCGTTCCATTTACCCAGTTTGCATCAATTGAGTATGTAACTGTGAAGTTGTTTGCTACAAGGTTCAGGGCACTAAGTCCCTTTGTTACCTGTACAGCATTGGTCTGGTTGTTCATTTCAAGGTTGAAGGTGCTCTTCAGGTAGTAGACGTTTGATACAACCTGGTTCACGGGAAGATCTGATGATCTGTAGTAGACTGATACATTTGCAGAGTTATTGAAATTGGTATTTGCAAAATTCTGGAAATTATTTCCGTCCAGGTATGCATTAAGGGAATACTGAACTGCAGAGTATGATCCAAGTGATATAACTCCCGTAAGATCTGCAACGTAAACTGTGTCATTTTCCAGGTATTTGGTGGCATTAAGTGAAAAGTTGTATCCAATTGAACTTGTGTTGAGCCCAGTGGGTATGAGCCCCTGGAGATCTACGTTAGATATGGAGTAAATGCTGTAGCCTCTGTAGTTTGCATAAAGAACAGGCACTATCTGGGTATGGGTGCCGTTGGTCTTATTGGAAGCAGAGGAGAGCTGGGATTCAAATCCCACCATGTTTACTCCAAGTACGATTCCATACGTGCTGCTGCTGTTATACGCATAAATAGGAGTGTCGTTGTAATCTGCCCTCAGCACTGTGGTGGAATTTCCAGGGACAAGCTGTGGGAGATCAACAGTGCTGCTGTGGAATAATGAAATAGAATAGTAACCGGCTGGAACTACCACTCCGGTAGCAAC
>JBJKQJ010000053.1:0-12566 GCA_046705445.1 Thermoplasmataceae archaeon | reverse complement strand
ATGCATACCTCTCAGTTCTACTGATGCTTGCAGTACTGGTCCTTCTTTCAAAAATCCTGACGTTATTTGGAATTAGGACAAGTGAAAGAGCCTCGCATAAAGTAATAAATTATGGAACTTACATCCTTACATGGCTCCTTTTCTGGATCATATTGCTTAACCCTCCACTACATGTGGTTTCATCCCCGCAAATTGAGAATTTTGCTGTTCAGCAGTCCGGGCAAACAACTTGGACTTCGATGAATGTTGGTTCCAACGATGTTTATCAATCACCCACTGGCCCCAACCAGTACAGTATTCATCTGACCTACAAGTATGACTTTTCAGTCACCAATTTTTACTATATACAACAGGGTCAAACGAGTCACGTAACGCCTACATATACATTCAGCAATAAATACCTGCACTATTCCCTTACAGGGTCGGTCACCAACATAGACAATTTTTACATATATTGGAATTCTTCAGCCAATTCAAATCCACAACCGGTTGCCTTTACTTTGACGTTCACTTGATCGCAAAACAATGGAAAATAAATTAATAACAAAGGCATAAGGGTTAGAAAAGCAGGTGTAGTGTAGTCTGGTCTAGCACGAGAGCCTTCCAAGCTTTCAACCCGGGTCCAAATCCCGGCACCTGCATCAAATTCCTTATATTTTTGTTCAAAGCTTTCAACTAAAAATATACGAATCTTCTTAACTTTCGGAGTGGTTTATTTCTCTGGTCTCGGCAAATTCATCCCAAATGAAATCAAACAACATGTTCATCCTGGTGGAAAAAGGTAGAGATGTGCACCAAAATCCTAGGGGGCCCTTTCCCGCCTCAAGTTTCATATTTCGGTTTCCAGTCTCAATCAACGTGATAATTTCTTTCTTGTCAGAAATGAGGAAAACTGGGTAAAATGAGTAATTGAAGAACTTGACATTTTTTTCACTTCTTATTTTTCTGAATAACCTGTAAAGCTCATCGTCGGCTTCGGAAAGTATCTTAACTGAAATGCCTCGAGAAGCACATTTTGCCACTTCTTTCACAATCTCGGACCTATAGAATTTAAGAAATGTGAATTTGTCAACTGCAATACGCAGGTCATTCTCTGTCTTGTTCACAACCTCTTTTGCCTGGGAAATTAATGCATTTTCTCCTTGAATAAATCGGAATCTGAAATTTGGCTTTTCTTCACCGAATCCGTTCTCAAGGCTTATCTTGGACTTAAAATCTTCAAGGACATCGTTGACTCTTAATTTTAAATCCTTGACTTCCTGTTCTTTGTGGAAAATGGCCTTTGACAAAAATTCCTCGATGGGAACAGCGGAGTAATAAGCAGGTCTGCCTCCTGTTATTTCCACAGCTGGAACCTTTTGCAGCGTATCGAGTATTCTGTATACTTTCGCCCTGTCCACATCTAAAGAAGAGCTTAATTCCGAAGCCCTCTTCCTACCTTCTACATATAACGTCATGTATACACGGAAGTCGTCAACAGAGAGACCAAGCCAATTGAAATACTCAAATACAAGAGGAAATTTCTCTTTGAGGAGATCAATGTCGATCAATTAGAACCCTCTTAAGGAAGATTTCAAAGTCGGACCAGACATTGCTGATTCCAATCTCTTCCTAAAATAATATTTGTCAAAAATTTTACAGAGACAAGAAGCTGTTGCCACAACCTTATTCGTTCTTTGTAAACCTAAAGTATTATTCCTGGGTTGAGTTTTCATTTGACACCTGCTAGTCGAGAGCTTAACATAGCTTTCTGGCATAACAGACTTCGGTAGTTTGTCATCCATAGCAATTAACGCTTTCTCTTTGAACTAATTATCTAGATTATTGTATCGAAATCTTTACCTTTTAATAATATTTAAAGATTATTTTTCTCGATACATTTGAGAGCCCACTGAGAAGAATTAGTCCTTTTTGAGATTTTTGCGTCTTGAATAAACTTGAAATTGGAAAAAAGATTAAGATGGAGAGAACCCAATGTCAATGTACCCTGAGGAAGCAAGGTTCCCATCCATAACAAATGAAAGGTAAAGACTCTGTCCACTTACCACGCTAATACCAGAAGAAACGGTCGAACTACCGGTTCCTGCATATTCAGTTCCTGAGAGTGTCAATGTCACTACCAGAATGGTTATTACCACAGAATTGAGATACATGTTTACACCCACAGGTAGATTGTATTCTAGGTACACAGTTCCGTTAACGGTGGGAGTTATCTCTATTATGTTTGTAAGATCAACTAAGGACTCAGCGGACATAGTAAGGTTAAGTGCAGATGTGCCGATGCCTGTGAAACTTATATAGCCGCTGGCCGTGCTGTAGTCAGGACCCTGGACCATTAGTGCCGGCGATTGTCCACTTGAACTTGCGTTTATCTGGGACTGCGTATTAACCACAACCTCTGCATTACCGATGCCGGCAAATATTATTAATGAAGCAATAGAAGCAATGACGATTAGCGTTGTTTCTCTGCATTTCTCCACTACATCGACCTCCTTTCAACATGTGTTGGATTGAAAAAAAATAAGGGAGTGGTCAGCTTTACGCTGAGGCAAAGCTTTCCACTACCGACCCAGAGCTAACTCCAATGTTCCCGTTCAAAACGAAGCCAATGAATACGGGGGACCCAGCCACTACAGCAAAGCTTGGGACTGTGACGAGAGATCCAGTGCCAGATATTTGATAGGCACCACTCAAGAGGCCTCCTGTTATGGATCCGGAAACGAGTCCGGTTGATGTTCCCACAACAAGACCTGTGCTGGTGGTGAGTATAGCCTGCGCACTATTTGAAATCACCATGGTCACTCCTACTGGAAGTGTGACTCCCAGTGTAACGTTCCCTGACTGTGTAGACATAAGTTCGAGAACGTTTGCCATAGCAATTTCACCAGAGCTTGCTAATCCATTTAGATCTATTAGGGCTTCTCCATTTGCGGCAGTTCCCAGAGTCAAATAGCCTGCGGCATTTGCCTGGGGATAGTTTGATGCAGTCACAATAGTTACAATACTCGTTGCCGTTGAAGTCGTGGAAACCTGTGTTGTGGAACTCACAGAGACTTCAGCGAACGCAGCGGATGGTATTGCTATTGCTGCAACAACTGCCATCAACAACATTATTTTTTTGTTCATGGTTGTTCCTCGTCATACAGATTCTAAGAAATCTAGAAAACAGGTTGTGTGTTCATTTTTGAAAAACAAAATTACTTATATGGTCAAAATAGACGATCCAATAATCAGCGGGGTTTGGAACTGAATACGTGCAAGTCCCATTTCGTAAATTGCAAAAAGAGAGCGACCGTATGATTGAAAAAGATTGGATCGAACCACTTCACATTTGGCTCCGTGTTAATTTGTAGAATACCCAGTAGACTGAGTTCGATATCAGTTTAGTGATCTTCACCAGATTTCAATTTGTGCAAGGCCTGTCCTTTCTTTCTTTGATAAATTCTTGAAATGTCTTTCAAACTCCGGATGTACTCTTACAGGAAGATCGCCCCTTACACTCTCTGGCGAATGAGGATCGTTGGACACTTGCCACTTGAGTGCTTCATCTCTTATGTTAGACTTCCAGCTCTGGCCCCAACCAATAAAGAATCGTTGTTCAGGCGTGAACCCATCTATGGTTCTTTTGAGTTCGGGTTCACGTGACAGCCTCCTTTTCAGTGCCTCAAAGGCAATTGTAACGCCTCCAAGATCAGCAATATTTTCACCCAGTGTAAGTTCTCCATTGACCTTCAGTCCTGGGAGAACCTCGCTTCTGCCGAAGAGTTCAGATACTTGCTTTGCACGGGCTTCAAATTCCTTGGAATCAGCTACTGTCCACCAGTCTTTGAGATTTCCCTCATAGTCATATTTCCTTCCCTCGTCATCGAATCCATGGGTAATCTCATGGGCTATGGTTCCACCCATGGCCCCATAATTTACTGCAATATCCATAGATGGATCGAAAAATGGTGGCTGTAGAATTCCAGCTGGAAAAACGATTTCATTCTCGTATGGAGAAAAATAGGCATTTACAGTAGGTGGAGTCATGTACCATAGTTCACGATCTACTGGTTTGCTTACCCTTGATATCTCTCTGTCAAACTCAAATTTATTGGATCTGAGGACATTACCAAGGTAATCGGACTCGTCAATTCTAATTGGAGAATAATCTATGAATTTTGTTGGGTAACCAATTTTCGTTCTGAACTTGCTGAACTTTTCCAGAGCTTTTTCCTTTGTTTCCTCGGTCATCCAAGTAAGAGCTTTGAGTCTTTCTGAAAAAACTTCCTTGAGGTCATTGACCATTGTCTCAACTTTTTGTCGTGCTTCTTCACCAAATTCCTGTTCCACATATAGTTTGCCTAATGCCTCGCCAAGGCACATATCCACCATTGAAACCGCTTCTTTCCACCGCTTATCCGGTTTCTCCTGCCCAAAAAGTTTTCTATGGTAGAAATCAAAAGTCTCCATTTGAACTTCTTCGTGAAGAAATGATGAACTGAAATGGAGTATTTTCCATTTCAGGTAAATCTTCCATTCCTCAAGTTTGAAATTTTCAAGCATTTCCCCTAGACCCTGGAAATATTCGGGCTGCCCAACTATGACATATGGCACATTCTGCAGGTTAACCAGTTCCATGTATTTGCGGATATTCATTCCTGGAGTCAGTTTATCCAGATCCGAGTGTTCAATTCGATTATAGTTCCTGTCTGGATCCCTGAGTTCAACTGGAGAACGGCTCTTTTTAGCCATTTCAAGTTCTATGGAAAAAACTGTTTCAGCGATTTCATGTGAATTTTCAATGGATATTCCATAAAGTGAGAACATCTTTGCGATATGTTCCTTATAATCCTTCCTCGTAGACTCAAAAGACTCTTCCAGATAGTATTCTCGGTTTGGGAGAGATATCCCACCCTGAGAAAGTCTGAAAGCGTAAACTGAACTGTTCTTGTCATCAGGTGAAGACTCGAATGAAAAAAGGAGAGGGATTCCAAGCTTATGCAATTCCGATGAAACAGAGATTATTTCCTCCCTTGACCTGATATTCTCAACCTGTTTCATAAGTGATTCAATGGGCTTAAAATTAAGATCCTCTATTGTAGCATTATCCATTGCAGAAAGGTAAAATCTGCCCACCCTGTCCCTGACAGGATCTTCGGGCCAATCTTTGGTTGCACTTTCCTCAAGTATCTTTCCAAGGATGTATCTGTTCCATTCTGAGAGTTCCATTGATGCCCCCCAGTATGATTTCTCTGGAGGTATAGGGTGCTCTTTTATCCACTTCCCATTGGAAAAAAGAAAAAAATCTTCAAAAGGATCAACTTCCTGATTCATGTAATGGGTGGAAAATTTGGGAATTTCAGGTTTTTCATTGTCCTGTATCCTGTAAATTCTGTTTCTGACTGCTTCTACTCCCATCATTACCTTAATTCGTTAGATTAAAAAAGCTTGTTTGTGAATTCCTGCAACCGAACTAGTTCAGATAACCTCAAACTTTCCCGGTGGTTGAGAAAAATCAAACGAACCTGACATTCCATTTGCCTTGGCATCCCGAGTGCTCAGTGATTTAAGTCCGAAGCGATTTTCCACGAATTTAAGTATGGAAGTGTGGTCATATATGGTTGAGTCCAGATGATTTTTTCTGGAATAAGGGGAGATAACCAGACACGGTACCCTGAAACCATATCCATATTTATCAACCTGTGGGGGCGGAACATGGTCATAAAAACCCCCATAATCGTCCCAGGTAATGAAGAGGGCAGATTTAGGCCAATAATTGCTCGCTCCCACAACATTCACTATATCTTCAGCAACAGATTTTTCCCCTTTCTGGATATCCTGAGGAGGATGCTCGCTTCCACCGGGGGCGCCGATGATCCAAGAAACCTGACTCAGTTTCCCATCCTGTACGTCAGTTTTGAAGGAGGAGGCTCTTTTGAATTTCTCCTTTGCTTTGGGTGATTTCTGAATATAATCAAAACTCTCGTACCAGTTTGAGAAACCGTATACCCTCCAAGAAACCCCCTTTTCATCAAGCTCTTTGAATATGGGTTCGAATGGAATGCTGGTTGGGACATTATCGTCAGTTATCCCTCCAGAAGTACCGGCAACAAGGTAGAGGTGGTTGGGTGCACTTTCACTCATTACCGATGTGAAATATCTCTCACAGAGTGTGTATTGCTCTGCTGCTTTCCAGTAGTGAGAAATATCAGTTCCGTCATAATAGGCAACTGTTTCCTTGTTGCCTTCCGAGTAAACAAATCCATCCATTTTACCTCCGTCGTAATCATTGTGAGCAGATTTCCAGTTGTGGTTGAGATCTATTGGTGTCAAGGTGTTGTTATGATATGGTTCAACACATGAGCTTGAACCTGGAGAATCGGGGATGCAAATGCTCTTTCCTTTAGTTCCGTCTGCCATGGGGAATGCCCCGAAATAGTTGTCAAAAGTGTGATTTTCCTGTAAAACTATTATAATATTATGGATCTTCTCAAGTTCTGACGAGCCTTTATGTGTTTTACCCAATCCTAGTTTTCCAAAAATCTTTTGTAATGCAGGGTCAGGTGGCAATTTTATCACTTAATTTCAAAGAACATAATTTTATTATTTAACCATTTAGGAACAACTCTTCACGGTGATGATTGGATTCTGTCGGTAGAAATGGATTTTTATTTTCGTGCAAGGGATTTTAACTTTAATCTACCTACCTAAAAGGTCATGATAACCATCGATGGGGACAGTCTTACAATTGAGCAAGTTCTTTCGGTCGCAGCCAATTATGAAGAAATAAAAGTCTCTGATGAGGCATTCAGAAGAATAGAAAAGTCCCATGAATCTCTCTTAAAGATTGTTTCATCAGGTAACAGAGTTTATGGAGTAACCACAGGTTTTGGAAGCTTGTTAAATGTCGATGTAGATCAGAAAGACATAGTTAGGCTACAGTCAAACCTCATTAGAAGCCATTCCTCAGGTTATGGAGAAAGGCTTTCTGAACTTCATGTTAGGGCAATGATGCTTGTCAGGCTCAACAGCCTTTGCAAAGGCTATTCCGGGGTTAGCAGAAAACTAATAGAATTCCTGACCGGAATGATCAATAGACGAATCCATCCAGTTGTTCCGAGATTTGGCTCTGTGGGGGCGAGTGGAGATCTTGCACCACTTGCACATATTGCACTTGCCATGATGGGTGAGGGTACTGTATTTTCAGAATTGGGAGAGTTGGACTCTGCAGAGGAACTTGAAAAGTCTGGAATGACTCCTAACTCTTTTGGAGAAAAAGAGGGTGTTGCATTTATAAATGGTACATCAACTATTTCTGGAATCCTGGCAGTAGAGACTGCTTTGTCATATGAACTCTTTAATCACGCCATGAATTCCGCAGCAATGTCATTTGAATCATTAAGGGGCACAGATAAAGCTTTCACGGCATGGGCTATAGAAACAAGGGGCCACAATGGGCAGAAAGTTGTTGCTACCTCAATGCGAAAATTCCTAAAAGATAGCGAAAACATAAAAGTCGCCAGCCAGAACAAGGTTCAGGATCCATATACACTGAGATGCATCCCACAGGTTTATGGTGCAGTTCTTGACACACTTGATTATGTGAAGAAAGTCATAACTGTAGAGATCAACTCAGTGACTGATAATCCGCTGGTAAATGAAGACGAATATGTATCGGTTGGAAACTTCCACGGGGAGCCAGTTGCGTTTGCATCTGACTTCCTGGCCATAGCCCTCACTGATCTAGGAAATATGATTGAAAGAAGGTTAGCGAGAATCACTGACACACATCTCAGCGCGTTGCCTCCATTCCTTGTTGAAAGGAGCGGCTTCAACTCTGGCTATATGATACCCCAGTATACTGCAGCGGCATTATGCAACAGGAACAAGACACTTTGCACGCCTTCATCTGCAGACTCGATCCCGACCTGCGCAAACCAGGAGGACCATGTCAGCATGGGTGCAAATGCAGCAATGAAACTTTCGGAAATAGTTGAAAATCTTGAGGGGATTATTGCAATAGAATACCTTCTATCAGCACAGGCGCTGGAATTTATTGAGGGCACAGTATCAGGACATGTTTCCCGGCTAAAGACGGCAATAAGAGAAAAAGTCAGCCGCCTGGTGGATGACAGGCCAGTGACACCTGATATTGAGGCTGTAGTTCAATTGATGCATCAAGGTAAACTAAGTTCCGTCTAGATCTTTAACTACTTTTTTCTCTCAACCCTTTTATACATATTTATTTTAACGTCTAGATGCCACAGGCAGAGATTGAAAAACTGATGGCGAAAGCCAACAAGACCTTCGAGGAATCTCTGAAGGAAGCCGGTATAAAAGGAGCAGTGGCCGTCCTCCAGGACGGAGTGGAAATGGACCTTAGGGACACTCCAGCTGCTGATGTTTTTGTAGAGCCGGTGTTCACTCAGACTGAAAAAGGCCTGAGAATCCTGAGGCATTCTGCTGCACACTTGCTTGCACAGGCAGTTACATCTCTTTACCCTGATGCAAGGCCAAATGCGGGACCTCCCACAGAGGATGGCTTCTACTACGATATAGATATGAAACCTAAAACGCAGGAAGAACTTCTTGCGGTAGAAAACAGGATGAGAGATCTTGTTACAAAAAACCTGAGAATTGAGAAAATAAGGGCCTCAAAGAGTGACCTGCTTAAGAAATTCAAGGATAACCCCTACAAAGTCGATAAGATAAATGAGAATGTTGCAGATGGTGAAAGCTCTACATATTACACCCAGGGCGATTTCTTTGATTTCTGCAGAGGGCCACATGTTCCTTCAACAGGTTACATCAAATCCCTTAAACTTCTTTCAATAGCAAGCACCCACTATAAGGCTGATGAGAGCAGACCAATGTTGGTGAGGATTTATGGCACAGCATTCCCTGATGACAAGTCTCTGAAAGAATACCTTAAAAACCGTGAAGAGGCCATGAAAAGAGACCACAGGAAGATTGCCCAGGAAATGGACCTTCTGGTCTTCAACTCCGACTGGGCCCCTGGATTCCCATTTTACACGCCTAATGGAATGGTGCTGAAACAACAGTTGACAGATTTCATGAAAAGGCTGAACAAGCAATTCGGCTGGCAGGAAGTAGCCACCCCACACATTTTCAAGGACTCCATCTGGAAGCAGTCCGGGCACTATGCAAAGTACAAACCAAACATGTTCCTTTTCAAACTTCCTGACGGCGACAGTTATGGTGTAAAGCCCATGAACTGCCCGGGACATATCACAATATTTGCCAGGGAACCAAAAAGCTACAAAGATCTACCTGTAAAGTATTCTGAGGCAGGCACAGTATATAGATATGAAAAATCTGGAGAAATGGGTGGTCTCACGAGACCGAGGATGTTCACGGTGGACGACGGACATGCATTCCTTAGGCTTGACCAGATAGTTACCGAGATCAAACAGGTAATGGCCATGGTTAAGGAAACATTCTCAAAGATACTTGGGGATGCTGCCATAACATTTGACCTCAGTGTAATTGACAAAGAAAGCCCGGAGAACTACCTCATAACATACAAATGCGCCAATTGTGGAGCAGAGATAGAAGCCAGAAAGACTTCACTCTCTGATGAGCTTGTTTGCCCGACCTGTTCGTCAAAGGACCTCAAACCTGACTTTACAACATGGGATGAAGCAACGGACCAGCTGAGGCAGGCACTTGACGAAGAGGGAATCAGCTATGTAGAGAACCCCGGGGAGGCTGCTTTCTATGGCCCAAAAATCGATGTCCACATAAAAGACGCCCTAGGAAGAATGTGGCAACTTTCTACAATACAGGTTGATTTCTTCCAGCCCACAAACTTTGGGCTGTATTATATAAACAACGAAAGCAAACATGACAGGATAATAATGATCCACAGGGCGATTTTCGGGTCCTACGAGAGATTTATGGCCATCCTTATTGAGCACTTTGCCGGAAAATTTCCAACATGGCTCTCCCCAATTCAGGCATACGTAATACCGGTCAGCGAGAAATTTGCGGACTATGCAAAAAAAGTTCATGAGGAACTTGTTCAGAGCGACATACGGTCCGTTATCGACCTTGGAAATGAAACCATGAACAAGAAAATAAAGACGATAAGGCCAATGAGGCCGTCATATGTCATTGTTGTGGGAGAAAACGAAGAGACCTCAAATACTGTTTCAGTAAGGAATAGAAACAACAAACAGTCAATACTGAAACTCTCCGACTTCATAGATTCTCTCAGAAATGAGATAGTTTCCTATAGAATTGAACAGTCTTTGTAAGGCTGTTCCACAATACATTTTTTATTTTCAGAAGAAAAGTATCTACTCCTTCATATAGCAGACGGCATACTTGTCGCCATCAAAGAATACCTGCCTTTTAGGGTGGGTCTTGGCGTAATCCTCCATGTACCTGGTTATTTCTTCCAATGTTGCACCAGTCTCCTTTGGAAATTCCTTTATAATTACTGCCTTCCTCAATATAAGGTGGAATTATTTTTTCAAAAATAAGTGTTTTGGGCTGTCGTTACTTGGACGTAGCCTCTTGTTTACCTATGATTGCCTTATTTATTTCCTCTTCCAGTTTTGGGATCACCTCATAGAGGTCCCCAACTATAACATAGTCTGCAAACTGGTTCATTTCAGCATCTGGATCTTTGTTGATTGATACAACTACTTTACTGTCCATCATGCCCACAATATGCTGTGGCTTTCCTGAAATTCCGGCAGCGATGTAGAGATTTGGCCTCACGATCTGGCCCGTCTGACCTACTTGATGATCCCTTGAAATCCACCCCAGATCTGCGATCGGCCTGGTAACACCAACAGAACCCCCAAGGGTTGCAGCCAGAGAGCCAATAAGTTTGAGACCATCCGGTTTTCCCATTCCAAGACCTCCAGACACAATTACCTTAGAGCCTGTGATATCCTCTACCCCCTTAGGGGTGAAGGAAATGATGTTCTCCCTGAGCTGTTTCTTGTCCAACTTCACATCCCTTGTTTCTACTTTGAAGTCCCGGTTCTTGTCTCTTTCTGGTGTTTCAAAAGTACCTGGCCTCGATGTTGCCATCTGTGGCCTGTGCTTCTCACACCTAATCTCAGACATTGTGCTGTCTCCGTAATCAGGCCTCCTTGCAATCAGAATTCCTGAGTCGGGCTCAACGTCCAGTTCCATACAGTCTGCAGTGAGTCCACTTCTGACCTTAACGGCGACCCTCGCTGCAAGGTCTCTCCCATTCTTTGATCCAGGCACTATGAGTATGTTGGGCTTCTTTTCAGCAACGAGTCCCGCTAGGATATCTGAATACGGTTTTGATCTGTACATGGTAAGATCCGGAGAGTCGAAAGCATAAATTTCATCACACCCATGAAAGCCTGCCTCCTGGGCCATGTCCTTTGTGTTCTCACCAATGACTGCGCATATGAGTTTTGAACTGGTCTTATCGGCCATTTTCCGTCCGACTCCAGCCATTTCAAAGGCAGCCCTGGTAAGAGTGCTGTTGAACGAGTCCATGTAAACCATGATGTCGGTGTAACCGGATGCATCCTTTGGTGGTTCGGCCTTGGCTATCACTGTCATTTCAGTTGCCCCCTGCTTTTATGATACCAGCTTCTGCAAGTTCCTTTACCATTTCACCTATATTGGACACTTCAACTACCTTGTTCTTCCTTTCTCTTTGTGGAAATGGAAGCATTTTCTTAACAACTGTTGGGGAAGAACGCAGTCCTACCCAGTCAGCCTCCACACCAATATCCTGAAGTGACCAGACCATAATCCCTTTCTCTATTGCGTCAAGCTTCTTCCTGAGGGTGGCTCTTCTTGGCTCGTTTGAATCTGTAATTATTGTAACTACAGCTGGTGTCGGTATTTTAACAACTTCAATACCTTCTTCAAGTTCACGTTCTGTTGTAACGTAACCACTTTCATACTTGCAGGATCTTGAATAGGTGGAAAGTTCTGCTTCGAGAAATTCTGCGACTCCCGGTCCAACATGGCCAGTACTGGAATCTGATGTCTTCTCACCGGCGAACACTATGTCCACATTGCCAAGATGCTTTATTGCGGCTGCAACCGTAAGACTCGTGGGATAAGTATCTGAACCGGCTACTGCCCTATCACTTATGAGCACAGCCTGGTCTGCCCCTCTTGACATACACTCAAGAAGGAAGGGTTCTGCAAACGGCGGAGCCATTGTCATAACAGTGTTCCTGGCGTCATGTTCATCCTTAATCGTAAGGGCTGCTTCAAGTGCATTTTCATCAGCCGGATTCAGGACATTTGTTGCGAGAGACCTGTTTAGAGTGAATGTTACCGGATCAACAAATACTTCTTTGCCATCTGGGACTACCTTAATCAAAACTACAATTTCAAGCGCCATGTGATCATCCGTACTTGTATTTCACTCCGTGAGCGCCCTTGGAATTATTCCATGAAACGCTACCATGTGCACAGGCAACTACACAGGTTCCACATTCAACGCAGTCCTCATATTTGAAATTGAGTTTGCCATCGATCAGTGTGTATCACTTGGCCGGGCTAGCGAATGTGCATAAGTTGTCCGGACTTGTCTCACAAATTATCGGATGTAC
>JBJKQJ010000052.1:0-7120 GCA_046705445.1 Thermoplasmataceae archaeon | reverse complement strand
ATTTACCGAGGTCTGTGGTTCAAGGCAGGAAACCAATTACATGAGCATAGGCGGAGTCTACCAGGACTTCAATGACAAGATTATACACGATATACTCGAATTCACGGAACAGTTCCCAAAGAAACTTCAGGATATTTACACGGCCTATATCAAGAACGACATCTTCATATCCAGGAACAAGGGAATTGGAATTCTTGAACCTGAGGTTGCTCTGGACTATGGCGTGACAGGACCTATGCTTAGAGCTTCAGGTGTGGAGTATGATGTAAGAAAGGCGGAGCCATATCTTGTATATGACAAGGTCAATTTCGACGTGCCAGTCTCCTATAAGAAAGATAACCTGGCAAGATTCCTCGTCAGATTCGAGGAGATGAGGCAGTCCATCAAAATTATCAACCAGGCAGTCAAGAAGATTCCCGACGGCCCTTATTTCAACCCTAAGGCAAAGAAATCCTTAATGATAAGATTGAGGGGTGAGGGAGAGGTCTATGCCAGAACCGAAGCATCCAAGGGTGAATTTGGAGTTTATCTGGTGGGAGATGGCGGCGTAAAACCGTATAGACTCAGGGTCAGGAGCCCTTCATTGAAGAATCTCAGCGTGCTGCCGGTTCTTGCTAAGGACATGATGATCGCAGATATGGTTGCCATATCAGGGACCATCGACCTAGTGTTCGGGGAGGTAGACAGATGAATGTTCTGACACGCCTTGCAGATTTTTTCTCGGCGCTTGGCCACTATCCTGCATATGTGCTGGCATATCTCTTCGAGACTCTTTTCCTCATCATATTCGTAATGGTCTCACTGGTTGCCATGATATATCTGTTCAGGAAGTACATGGCCAGGATTCAGCTCAGAATAGGGCCTAACCGTGTCGGCAAATTCGGTTTGCTGCAGCTTATTGCTGACTCACTTAAACTGGTGGGAAAAGAGAGCATATTGCCTTCAGGAAGGGATGATCTGCCTTACAGAATGGCCCCGATTGTTGTATTTGTGGGCTTGGTAATGGGGTTTGCCCTTCTTCCGTACGGGCCGTTTTACTGGATAGGTTCACTGACTGTGACCCATTCAGATGTGAGCCTTTTACTGCTATTTGGAGCACTCTCAATAATGCCCATAGGTGAAGTTCTTGCCGGCGTCAGTTCCAGAAACAAGTATGCTGTTGTTGGCGCCTTAAGGGGTGTTGCTAAGGACGTTTCCTTTGAGGTGCCAATGATGATTTCAGTTCTTGCACTTGTAATGATGGCCTCGGCTCAAACTTCCAATGCACTCAACCTTGAAAATCTGGTTTCTGCCCAGACCATACCATACGCAATACCCCAGATAATCGGACTTGTGGTGTTTTTCATTGCAATGGTGGCAAGGGCATCTTTTTCGCCATTTGACATGGGTGAAAGCGACAGTGAATTGGTTTCCGGGCATTCCACAGAATATACCGGCATGAGATTCGGTATGTTCTACATGGGACTTTTTGGAAGTATTTTCCTCAGTTCCCTCATCGTTTCACTCCTTTATCTGGGAGGATATAACGGACCCTATTCCGATTATGCTGGATTCATCTATCTCCTGATCAAAGCCGTTATCCTGGTTCTGATTTCATTCACAATATGGCTTTCAGTGCCGAGAATAAGGATAGACAAGTTCGTTAATATGGGCTGGAAATACCTGCTTCCAGCTTCAGTTATTAACCTCGTAATAGCAGGTGTCTTAACTCTGGGGTTGGGAATATGATCGAAGTCAAGGAACCAAAAAAGGAATTACCGTTAATAGGGACCATCAAAGCAATGATGGTTGTGGCAAAACACCTGTTTCAGAAACCGGTCACAGTTCAGTACCCTGAGGTAAGGCGTGAACTTCCTGATCGTTTTAGGTTCAGGATATTCCTCAGCCTGGATGACTGCGTAGGCTGCACCCTCTGTGAGCAGGTTTGCCCAAATCTTTCAATCCACATGCAGAAAGTCGACCGGGAAAATCCCAGAAACAAGAGGAAGATCTATCCCGATGTAAACTTCGGCACCTGCACTGTGTGCAGGAATTGTGAGGAAATCTGCCCTACAGATGCCATCTACCTTACTCACGTCTTTGAGACGGCGAGGACAAGGAACAGTTTCACATACTCACCTGAAGAGCTATCGATGCCAGAGGATGAGGTGATCAAGTGATATATACCATAATTTTCCTCGTATTTGCAGTGCTGGCGATCCCACTGGCAATCAGGGCTGTGTCTGCCAAAAACATCACCCATTCAGCGGTTTACCTCATGTTATTCATGTTCCTTCTCTCAGCACTCTTTATTTTCCTTGGAGCCTCTCTGGTTGGAGCCATTGAGCTCCTTGTATTCATAGGGGCAGTTGTTACGCTTATCATATTTACGATTATGCTGACGGGAGGTAAGGAGCTTGAATAAGAAGCTGGCTCTTGTTGCCTCAGTTCTGTTCTTCATAGTGTTTGCAATTGAAGCCGTTTCTATACCTGGGACATTTACCCCGGTTACGCAGAGTATAAATGCAGTGAGCGTGGCTCTCTTTGGAACTTATGTCGTCCCATTTGAGTTGCTTTCCCTGATTCTTGTGGCAGGTATAATCGGTATGTTTTACATCGCAGGGAGGGACGAGTAATGGAAGTATTCATAGTGACACTGCTTTCGCTTATACTGTTTTCAATCGGATTGTACGGAATAATGACATCAAACATCGGGATCAAGATGCTCATTTCCATAGAAATACTGATCAATGCAGCAATCCTCAACCTGGTGCTAGTTGCGGTATCAAGCAACTCAACCAGCCCCATTCTGATGGCGCTCTTTGGAATTGCAATAGGGGCAGTTGAGTCAGTCATTGGCCTCAGCCTTCTCACAGTGACTTACAGAAAAGTTGGAAGAGTTGCTATCGCACTATTGAAGGAGATAAAGTGGTAATCATGTACTGGCCAGGCTGGTTTATATTTCTGAGCCCAGTAATTGGGTTCCCGGTTTCATATGTTGTGGGAAGATATTACAGGAACCTGTCAGGTGTAATTGCATCGCTTGCAGTTCTCGGCTCATTCATCGCTTCAGTTCTAACGTTCTTCTACGTGCAGGCAAACGGTACGGTTTATGACCACTTCCAGTGGTTCTACAATATCTCTGCCGGCATATACATCGACCATCTTACACTGGTTATGGCGCTGATGGTGTCATTTGTCTCCCTGATGATTCACCTTTTCGCCCTGTATTATATGAAAGATGACCCCAACAAGCATGTGTACTTCGCTGAGACCTCTCTCTTTACAGCAGGGATGCTCGGCCTGGTAGTAGCGTCCAACCTGGTTTTGTTCTTCCTGTTCTGGGAACTTGTGGGTCTGTGTTCTTACCTTCTCATAGGATTCTGGTTCTTCAAGCCGAATGCTTCTGCAGCAGCAAAGAAGGCATTCATAGTCACAAGAGTCGGAGACCTGCTTTTCCTTGCAGGTATGGCAATACTCTACAGCAGCCTTAATGGATTTGCAACACTTGGTTCCAACAGTCCGCTTAGCATACCGTTCCTCATACAAAACGCACAGTCGATTGCATCATATGTGGGCCCCAATGTCCTTGGAATAGTTGCAGTGCTGTTTCTGGCTGGAGCAGCTGGAAAATCATCACAATTCCCGCTTCACGTTTGGATACCTGATGCAATGGAAGGCCCTACCACGGTTTCTGCCCTTATTCATGCAGCTACAATGGTTACGGCGGGTGTTTATCTGGTTGCAAGAGTGTTCAATTTATTCTATTACTCAGCACCATTTGCCATGTACAGCGTAGCAATACTTGGGGCCTTTACCGCATTATTTGCCGGCATAGTGGGTATTTTTGTGAACGATATCAAGAGAATACTGGCATACTCCACCATCAGCCAGATTGGGTATATGCTAGCCGCCATAGGCCTTGGCGGGTTGTTTGGTTATACAGGTGTTTCCCTTGGCCTCTTCCACCTCATTGTTCATGCAGTGTTCAAAGCTCTCCTTTTCATGTCTGCTGGAGCTATACTAATTGCCCTGCTGGACCTGAGGGACACCAGGTTCATGGGTGGGCTATGGAGAAAAATGCCCCTTACAATAACGTTGCTATTCATAGGTTCACTGGCCCTTATTGCATTCCCATATACATCGGGATATTTCTCCAAGGATACGATTATCTCAGCTTCCTGGGCATATTATGCGCATTCAGGGTCTATGGAGAGTCTGCTTCCCTGGCTGTTCCTTGCAACAGGAGCCCTTCTGACAACGCTATATACTTTCAGAATGTTCTTCAGGGTAGCGCTTGGAAAACCAAGATCGCACCTTGCTGAGCATGCAAAGGACCCAAGCATATTGGCCCTTCTTCCACTCTTTGTTCTGGCAATAGGCGCACTTGGGCTTGGCTTCATCCAAAGCAAGTTTTACGGATACGTGGACCCATCTTACTCTATCCCGGCCATTCCTATGTTTGTAGATTACATACCAATGGCGCTGATGTTCATTGGGCTTGCAATTACTTACGCAATCTATGGAACAAATGTATGGCAGAAGATGAATTTTTCAAAGAACCGTCTCTACAAAGTTGGCAAGAACAAATTCTACATAGACTATCTTTTTACCAACATTATTGCTGAGAGGGTGGTTGTCCCCGTTTCCGCCAGTTTCACCTTGCTTGAGAATGGTTACAACAGAGCAGTGAATGGCGTTGGTTCAGGTGCCCTGAAACTAGGTGAAGTTTTCAGAAGGATCCAGAACGGTGTCGTTGAGAATTACTTTATTGTTCTAATCATCGGAATTTCATTGATTTTCATAGTTGTGAAAATAGCGGGGTTGATCTGATTTGATAATGCTAATAATATTTCTGTTGACAATTCTGGGTGCAGCGGCATCTTTCCTTTTCAGGGAGAAACGTAGAGATTATGCCCTGTATTCCTCAGCGGTATTCCTTATCCTCATAGTAGCTTACAGCATACTCAGGTTCCATTCGGGCTATGCTGGAGGGATTATTTCCACAGAGACCTTCAATCTGGCAGCCTCCCTTGGTATAGTTTTCTCAATAGGAGTGAGCGGCTTTTCAGATGCACTTCTCATACTCTCAGCCATAGTGGTATTTCTATCAATCCTCATCACTGAACGTGGAAAATATGGAAACTCCCTCTACAGTTATCTGCTCATGGCAGAATCCGGCCTGGTTGGAATACTTGTATCAAGGGATTTCCTATTCTTCTATATATTCTGGGAGGTAGTCCTAATACCGGTCTACTTCATAATAGCGGAATATGGTGGTCGCGACAAGGACAGCGTATCCCTGAAGTTCTTCGTTTACACCCATATCGGCTCAGTCTTCCTGCTGCTTTCCATATTCACTGTTTATACCTTCCACTATGAAAGCACCGGTGTATTTACATTTGAAATTGGCCAGCTAATGGTCAGCAACTATTTCTCCAATATACCATTGTTCTGGAAGGGCTTTGCAATCTTCGGTTTCCTCATAGCATTCCTGGTGAAAATGCCCTCATTCCCTGTTCATTCATGGTTGCCCGATACGTACGAAGCGGCGCCATACCCTGGTACTGTAATTCTTGCTGGGGGCCTTTCCATAATGGGCGGATATGGGCTTTTTGGAATACTGGTGCCTATATACACATCCCTTGGCACCCTGACAATGCAAATCCTCATGGCGCTGGGAATTATCAGCCTGGTTTACTTCTCTCTGGTTGCAATGATGCAGCAGAGCCTGAAGAGAATGATGGCTTTTGCAAGTGCCGGGGCTATGGGATTTGTAACTCTTGCTTTTGCAGCTGGTCTGGTCGAAACAGGTTATGAGGCAAACCTTGAACTGGCTGGGGGGATGTTTCAGATCGTGGCCCATGGCCTGATTATGGCGCTTATCTTTTCAACACTTTACTATATCCATAAAAGCACGGGGCATGACGCCATCCACTCACTTGGAGGAATATTCAGGGAAGCACCTATTTTAAGCTCATTCCTGCTTGCAGGCCTGCTGGCCTCGCTGGGCCTTCCGGGACTTGCAGGATTCATAGGGGAATTCTCAATTCTGGTAGGAGTGTTCGGGGCGATTGGCTGGATCATTCTCGTAGTGATCTTCGCCATGATAATCACGGCTTCATACCACATCTGGGCTGCACAAAAATCACTTTACGGCCCATACAATGAGACACTTGGTGCAATAAAGGATGCTGAACCCAGGACCACAGTAAAACTCATGAGCATGCTTGTGGTTATTTTTGTCCTTGGAATTGTGCCCAACCTGATTTATGGAATCTTACTGACTTACATTGGAGGTATCCTGTAATGGCTATATTTACAACAACTTCCGGCAGCATGCAACTGCTCATTGATTTTGCCCCGGTCATATTTCTTGGGCTTGTGGGATTTGCACTGCTTGGCCTCTCTACACTTAAGACCAATAAGAAAGCGCTCTCCTGGATTACATTCGTATCTCTTGGAATAACTGCTTTAATGCTCTACCTGCTGGTTCCAATGGGAACATCAGTTTATGATGGTACTATTGTGTTCAACCAGTTCGGGTTGTACTTCGCCATAGTAATGATCATTTCTGCAATGTTCATCTGTTATCCTGCACTGCATGGGATAAAGGGCAGGAGTGAGATATTCTATGCTACCCTGCTCTTTGTAACTATCGGAATGATCGTTGCAGCGTTCAGCTACAACCTGATCACGCTGTTCATAGCCTTTGAATCCGTAAGTATTGGTACTTACGTTCTGGCCAGCTTTGGCAAGGAAAGAAGGAACCTTGAAGGCACTATCAAGTATTTCTTCACAGGAACAATTGCCACTTCATTCATACTGTTCGGGGCCTCATTCTTTTACCTTGACACCAACACATTCAACCTTTCTGTGCTGTCTTCAACCGCGCCTTCTGCACAGCTCACACTTTCACTCATATTCCTCATAGTGGGATTCGGTTTCAAGCTGGCAATATTCCCCATGCATCAGTGGGCCATTGATACATACGATGGTGCAGAAAACTCAGTTTCCGCTTTCTTGTCTGCAGGGAGCAAGGTACTGGCATTCGTGGTGGTTTTGAAGATGTTCCTGGTTGGGTTTTCCTCGGATCTCCCTGAAGTTTACTACCTGTTCGTGGTGCTTTCTATCCTCACGA
>JBJKQJ010000051.1:0-11752 GCA_046705445.1 Thermoplasmataceae archaeon | reverse complement strand
ACCATAAGCCTTGCAGGTTACTGGACTGGTGATTTACAGGTTTATCAATACAATACATTTCAACCTGGCATCTACACTGTTGTTGCGGCCGATGGATGGGGCCAAGTAGCCATACTTCACTTCCAGGTAACAAAGTAGGCGTTTACATGGATGTTCTGCACGGGACTGGACCCAGTTACCTGTTTGCCCAGATACTTTCCAGCCTCACTTTGGCTCTTTCTATACTGTCCTTTTTTTGTACTGAAACAACTATTGTATCTCCTTCCAATAGCTCTTCAAAATCCCTTATGTTTTTAGGTATCTGTATGACAAATTTTTTTCCGACTTTCGCTGGAAATTCCATAAATTAGAAGAAATTTAGTCCATATCACTGTTTTTGTCTGTCTGACAAATGAGAAAATGAGTTTCTCGATACAAAAAATCGTTCTGTAAATCTACATGCGACTTGAATGGAACTCTTACAGATCCTTCATCAGAAAGGATATTTCTTCGGCATTTTTATTTCCGATTTCCTTTAACCTTTTGGATACTTTCAGAGTATTTTCTACCGGATGATTCTGGCTTAGCTTTTTCTTAAGCTCTGCCTCCTCCACTTCTATTTCAAAGGCAACAATAGCTTTGAGCTGCGACATATAATTTTTGTTATTCCAGTCAGCCTGCCAGTTCTGATTCAACTTCCTCTCGTGGAAATCTGACAGTTTGTCAAGAATTCTAATCTTATCGCTCTCCTTGTTTAGAATTCTCAATCTTCCCTTTACAATAACCGAGAGATAATTCCAAGTGGGAACCGCATATTCCTCTTCATACCAAAGGGGTGAGATGTAATGGTTGGGGCCCATAAAAACTACCAGGACATGTTCTCCATCCAATCTCTTCCATATGGGATTTGCCAAGGCAAAATGTCCTGACAGCACAGACAGCTTTTCATCGTGGATCAATGGCACGCTGGCAGTTTTTGGGTCTCCAGAACTGCAGGAAAAAATTGTTCCAAAATTGTGTTCTTGAAGAAATGCGATAATTTCCCTTTTTTCTGTCACTTTGAATGGAGATGGGTTATACATGCTACTGATGTATGGGGGACTCCAATATTATTTTTTCAAATATCTTCTCAAAAATCTGTTAGCTTATATACAACCTAAGTGGTTCATATTTCATGAAAAAAGTAGTTCATGTCTGGCAGGTGCAATGCAAGAACTGTGGGGAGAATTTCGACCACATTTTTGTGGCATCTGATGTATTGAAGCCCCACATTTTCAATCTTCTCAGCATGAAATGCCCTAAGTGCGGCGAAACAAAATTTGACCCCATAAAATCCCTTGAAAAACTGCCTCTGGAAGAATGGAAGATCGAACACCCGGAACTGGACATATCACGCCTCCCAGATCATTCCTATATCGAAGACCCATAGAGGCCAGCCAAAACCTCGTTGATTTAGAAATTCTTTTTATGACTGCCTTTACTCACCATGTTATGAAGGACACTCTCTGTGGAGAACCCGTTTCAAAGATAGGACTTGGAACTTTTGGAATGGGAGGACGAATGTCTCCAGACAAAAAAAATGATCAGGTTCACATTGACGCCATAAAGTACGCAATTGACAGAGGAGTGAATGTTATAGATACTGCTGAAATGTACGCTGCAGGCCACACAGAAGAAGTGGTGGGAAAAGCCATAGCTCCCTACAATAGGGAAAAGCTCTTCATTATTTCAAAAGTGTGGAACACCAACCTACACCATGATTCTGTTCTGAAATCCGCAGAAAAGAGCCTGGAAAGACTTGGTACCAAGTACATTGACCTTTATCTTATTCATTGGCCAAATCCAGCCATTCCAGTAAAGGAAACCATTTCTGCTATGGAAGAACTCGTAAACAGTGGCCTTGTAAAAAACATAGGCGTCAGCAACTTCAGTGTCACCCAGTTAAAAGGGGCAATGGAGGCCACTAAAATAAGCAGTATCTGCGCTAATCAAATTGAATACAATTTTGGAAACAGAAGCGGAGAAAAAGAGATTATACCGTTCTGCGAAGAGAACGGAGTGGATGTCATTGCCTATACTCCTATAATGAAGGGGAAAATCGATGGCTTCAGGAACCTTGAATCAGTTGCCAGGAAACACGGTGCGTCTGCAGTACAGATTGCGCTTAGATACATTATGGAAAGAGCTTTGCCAATCCCTAAAACCTCAAGCAAAATACATCTGGACGAATTGCTGAAAGCAACTGAAATTGATCTCTCCGACGAGGATTATAAGCTGTTGACTGGGTGACCATCTGCACGGTACTGAACTATACCGTTGACTTCCCTTTTCTCTGAATAGCCTGAATTTGCAAGGTAGGTAAGATGCGTTATTGCCTCCCCTATTGCAAAGTTCATTTCCATCAGGTTCATCGAATCAAGGGTGCGTCCCTTGCTCCACGTTATCCTTGATGCCACTTCAAATGAGGTGCTCCAGTCCTTTGATTTGGAAATTATCTCATTGAGCCTGTCCATGTGATGTTTCAGAATCTGGTCAATTCTTTCGTTGCCATAATCAAATGGGTCCCTGTGTCCCGGATAAATCATGGAAGCATTCAGATCTCTTGTTTCCTTAAGACTCTTGATATAGAGCCCAAGCATATCCGAGTCCTTGTCATAGAAGCTTATGTTTGGAGTGATTCCTGGGAGAAGGTGGTCGCCTGTGAGAAGCTTTCCTGAATCTTTAATGGAGACAGAAATAGAACCGGGAGAATGGCCCGGATTACTGACCGTGAATACATTATCGGCAATCTTTTCCCCGCCCTTCAGCTCGATGTCGAAATCAATATCCCTGTATAGGCCCACATTGTCTAGAACTGAATGCCTGCCCACAATCTGGGAAACTATGGAATCTGGTGTACCGTTTGAGCCCAGCTGGGAGATTAGGAAGTTCTTGAATCCTTCAGGATTCTCCTGAATCAAACGCACTCTTGCTGCATCCTCTCTGCCTATTGCAAGAGGAATTTCGTGATCACCTTTAATTGACTCCGCCCCACCGATGTGTTCTACGTGTCGGTGTGTCATCAGAATAAGATCCAGGCTGGAGAGATCCAATCCGTTTGCAGCTAGATAATCCCTGGATGATGGCGACATACCTGTATCCACAAGAATATGCCTGTTTGATTTTATTTCATATATGTTGGCTGTTTTCAATGCCCTGATTGCAATAGGAACTTCGTGTCTTATTACTGATGTCAATTCAGACCCTTATTGTGGTTTTGGGTAAATAATCAATGTTGCTTTACCCTGTCCTGGTTTCCCTTGCAAGTATCAGTACGTCATTCATAACCCCGGACGCAGTCTCCCGGGGCCCATCATGCGCGCTGGCCACTCTAAGGATTCCATTGTTGTCTGTTGAAACTTCGTATCCCAGTGATGATTCTCCCAGGGTAAGAAGGTAGTCTTCCTGAACAAGCTTCTGGAAACCGGTACTAATGGTTACCTTTCCATTTTCCTTCTTTACTTCGGTTATAAGCCTGAGCTGCCTGCCATTTGCCTCAATCTCTTTTTCATCAAGTTCAGGAATGCCAGAATAGCGAATATCCTTAAGTGAAAGTTCCTCCCCAAAGAGGGCATTTGCAACTATCACGCATTTTCTTGCCGCATCAAGTCCTGACGTGTCGTCTGTGTAGTCAGCCTCTGCAACACCCATTTCCTGAGCAACCTTAACTGCTTCTTCGAAAGATTTGCCATCAAGCATCATTTTGAGCACAAAATTTGCAGTGAGGCTCACAATTCCCCTGAATCCCTGTACCTGGGACGGACCGCAACTGTACCTGACAAAATTAAAAAGTGGAACTCCTCCTGCCACGGTTGACTCGTACAGGATTCTGACACCGCGTTTCCTAGCTTCGGGAACGATCTCTTTCCAGTGAAGGGCAAGTGGTGATTTGTTGGCTGTTACAACGTGAATGCCCCTTTCAAAGGCACCCTTGTAGATTTCCATTTCTCTCTTGCCATCCTTGGAAGCAGCTGACATGTCCACGAGGACATCGATGTCCGATTCGAGAACATCCTTAAGTTCCACTTTCTGGAAACTGGCAGATATATCTCCGCTTCTTTTGGCTTCTGTCAAATCCTTCACGGTGCGGGAACAATCAATTTTCACTACATGTCTTGAGTCTGCTGCATACTTCAACTCCAGCGTATTTCCACAAGATTCCTCCAGATGTTTTTTGCTTTCATCAAGTATTCTGAGAAAATTAGATCCCACATTTCCAAGACCGAGAATTGCTATTTTCACGCCATCACTCCTCTTCATCAGACCTCTCTACACGAGATAGTTCTATGACCCAGTCCGCCTCATCCACGTCGATCAGTTTTACTCCGGAAGTCACCCTGGATTGGCTTTTAATTCCTGAAACATTGAGCCTTATGGTTTTCTCATTCTTTGTAACAACTATTATATCATCGTCAGGTGCCACTGGTATGGCTTTCACCAATCGACCAGTCCTTTCATTCTGTTTGAATACCAGTATGCCTGATGAGCCTCTGTGGTGAACAGCGAACTGATCCAGTGGAGTTCTCTTTCCAATTCCATTTTCTGATATTGAGAGTATTTCCTGATGATCCTGCGACACGAAGCCAGTTATTACATAATCACCTTTCTTGAGATTCATTGCCCTGACTCCTCTGGAGGTTCGCCCAGTGGAACGGACCTCAGAAAGTTTGAAAACGGCTCCTTTGCCCTGGCTTGATATGACCACAACATTTGAGGCATTCTTGGTAGCTTCTACCGCGACCACCTCGTCGTCCTCCCCAAGGCCAATGATCTTGAGGCCACTTGCCCTCATTCCAAAAAGACTCTCAGCGGGAGTCTTTTTGATGAATCCGTTTCTTGTGAGTATGACCAGATAGGCCTTTCTGTCCTCGAAGACTTTCATTATCTGTTTCACTGTCTCTCCTTCAGAAAGCGAAAGATATGTTGCAGCAGTTACTCCTACTGATTTTCTGGACTTCTTTTCGATTTCGTACGCTTTTGCCTTCAGTACTCGCCCAGTGTTGGTAAAGAAGAATATCTCGTCATGTGAACTGCAGGAAACTATGCTCTTGATGCTGTCCTCACGCCTTGTTGAGGTTATTATTCCCTTGCCTCCTCTTCTCTGTGCCCTGTACTCTTCAAGTGAGACCCTCTTCAACAGGTTGCCTTCGCTGAGAATAAGCACGTCATCCTCCTTGGGTATCAGATCCTCGATAGATCTTCCCTTTACCTGTTTGAAAGTAATCTTTGTGCGCCTCTTGTCTCCGTATTTCTTGGAGAGTTCCTGAACTTCAGCTTTTATGATGTCCTTTCTTTTTCCTTCGTCAGCCAGAATATCCTCAAGTGCAGAAATCTTGGTCCTGACTTCCTTAAGCTCTTCGAGTACCTTTGATACTTCGAGGGTTGTAAGTTTCTGCAGCCGCAGATCAAGTATGGCATTGGTCTGTATTTCATCTAGGTCGAAATTTGCCATAAGGGCTTTTCTTGCCGCCGGAACATCTTTCGCCTTTCTGATGAGATCTATAACCTTGTCAATATCTTCAAGAGCCTTGGACAGACCTATCAGGATGTGCTCCCTGTCCCTCAGCTTACGAAGGTCGAATTCTGATCTTTTGACTATTATTTCAAGCCTGTGGGAAATATATGTCTGTATGAGTTCCTTGAGGTTCAGCGTTTTAGGCTGATTGTTCACAAGCACTAGGTTTATTATGCCAGTGGACGACTCAAGTTCTGTGTGCTCATAAAGCTGATTGAGTATTAGAGACTTCATGTCCTCATCTCTGACCTTTATGACAATCCTCATGCCATTTCGGTCACTTTCATCCCTGATGTCTGTGATGCCTTTTAGGACCTCATTCTTTACCTGTTCTGCTACGTTCTGGATAAATACTGCCTTATTTACTCCGTAAGGAAGACTGCTAATGAGAATACGCTTTGGTTCGGTCATGTTGACCTCACCCTGTGTGATTACCTTGCCTCTCCCTGTGGTATAGGCATCTACGAGTTCTGGTGTGTAGAAAGAGATGCCCCCTCCTGGGAAATCCGGACCCTTTATGATCTTTAAAAGATCAGCCACTTCATACTCGTCATGCTCCAGGCCATAGATGATGGCGTTGCAAACCTCAGTGAGGTTGTGCGGAAGCATGTTTGTGGCCATTCCCACAGCAATGCCTGAGCTGCCGTTTATAAGTAGATTTGGAACCTTAGTGGGGAAATATTCAGGCTCCTCTAGTGAGCCATCAAAATTCAGGATGTATGGAACTGTTTCCTTCTCAATGTCCTGGAGCATTTCCTCCGAAAGTCGTGCCATTCTGGCTTCAGTATATCTCATTGCACCTGGCGAGTCGCCATCAATAGAACCGAAGTTGCCCTGGCCGTCAATTAAGGGGTACCTGAATGAAAAATCTTGGGCCATTCTTGCCATTGCATCATAAATGGCAGTATCTCCATGGGGGTGGTATTTACCCATGGTTTCACCAACAATTCTTGCCGATTTCTTGTATGGTTTGTCATGAGTGAAGCCAAGTTCGCTCATTGCATACAGGATCTTCCTTTGAACCGGCTTGAGCCCATCCCTGACCTCAGGCAATGCCCTGCCAACAATTACGCTCATTGCGTATTCTAGATATGACTGTTTGATTTCGTTTTCAATTGGTCTTTTTTCCATGATTAAACCTCACACATCGATGTTAGAAACGAACCTGGCATTCTCTTCTATGAATCTTCTTCTGGGTTCAACCTTATCCCCCATTAATATTGAGAAGAGTCTGTCCGCATAGGCTCCATCGTCTATAGATACTTCAACCAGCTTCCTGGTATCCGGGTTCATTGTGGTTTCCCACAGCTGCTCTGGGTTCATTTCTCCAAGACCTTTGAACCTCTGGGTTATGGCATTAGCCCCCATTTTTGCAGCAACTTTTTCCTTATCTTTTTCTGAATAAACGTATTCCACTTTTTCGCCCTTCTGGATCCTGTAAAGCGGTGGCTGGGCGAAGAATATTTTGCCATTGGTAATGAGATCTCTCGCGTATCTGTAGAAGAATGTGAGAAGCAGTGTTCTTATATGGGCGCCATCGACATCCGCATCGGTCATGATTATAATCTTGCCGTATCTGAGCTTGTTCAGGTCAAGATCCTCCTTTATGCTGGTTCCAATTGCAGTTATAAGGTCCCGAATTATCTGATTCTCCAGTGTTTTAACATCCGTAGCTTTCTCAACATTCAGAATCTTTCCTCTCAAGGGCATTATGGCCTGGAAATCCCTGTTCCTAGCCTGCTTGGCAGTTCCACCTGCAGAATTTCCCTCCACAATATAGAGTTCCGTTCTAGTATTGTCATTAGACGAACAGTCCGCGAGTTTGCCAGGAAGCCCACCGCCTTCCAGGGCTGATTTGCGCCTTACCAGGTCTCTGGCTTTTCTGGAAGCTTCTCTTGCTGCTGCTGCAGCAATAACTCTTTTTACAATCTGATCAGCAATATTTGGAAAAGACTCAAAGTATTCCCTCAGATATGATTCGGTCACAGACTGAACCAGTCCACGCGCCTCGCTGTTTCCCAGTTTCGACTTTGTCTGACCCTCGAACTGGGGTTGTGCAATCTTGAGGTGCAGAACAGCTACAATGCCTTCTCTCACATCATCTCCAGTTATGGAAGTCACGCCTTTTATGAGATTCTTGTTTTTGGCATAGTCCTGTATTGCCCTGGATAATCCAGCCCTGAATCCTGCAACATGGGTTCCACCCTCAATAGTGTTGATGTTGTTCACAAAACTCTCAACAGTTTCTGAAACGCCTGTATTATACTGGAAAGCAAATTCTACAATTCCATTTTCCTGTTCTACCTTATGGGAAATTATTTCCCTGTGCACAGGAGAACTTGCTTCGCCCATATATTCCACAAAAGCCGAAAGCCCTCCTTCGAAATGCAGGACTTCCCGCTGATCGTTCCTGAGATCCTCTATAGTGAAAGTCAGGATTGGGTTCAGGAAAGCCAGATCTCTTATTCTCTCAAGCAAAGTTGTGAAGGAGAAATCTACTGTTTCGAATATCTCAGGATCGGGGTAAAACCAGATTATAGTGCCATGCTCCTTGTTCAACTTCAGTTTTACTGTCTTCAGTTCTTCAGGAGGTTCTTTTACGAAAGCGGAGGTCTCAACTGAAAGCAGTTTTGTTGACGGAATCCCCTGCCTGAATTCTTCGTAATAAATAGTACCCTGTTTTTTAACAATAGCGGTCAGTCTTGATGAAAGTGCATTCACAACGTGCACACCCACTCCGTGAAGCCCTCCTGTTATTTTGTATACCTTCTTGTCAAACTTTGCACCACTGTGCAGTTCGGTCATAACTATTTCAAGGCCTGGTTTCTTGTATTTGGGGTGTGGATCAACCGGTATCCCTCTGCCGTCATCCTCAATGCTGATAGAGCTGTCCGGGTAAATTGTTACCCATATATTCTTCGCTACGCCCGCATTAACTTCATCAACACTGTTGTCCACAACCTCATAAACGAGGTGATGGAGGCCGCGGATATCTGTTGAGCCAATGTACATTCCTGGTACTTTTCTTACGGCTTTTAGCCCTTCAAGTACCTGAATTTGAGAAGAGTCATAATTTTCCACTAAAATCACCAATATTTAAACTAGTATAGATTACTGTTACATTCTTTATCTCTGGATATATATGAATTTTTACGCGCCATACTTGATTTCAAACTATTCCCGGGGCTTTCTTACAAGTATCTGGAAGTCAGTTCCTTCCTCTCTTAGATCTACAAGGGATAGCTTGGTTGTTCTGGCAAGACCCTCAAAAGTCTCACGGGTATATGGGAATTTTTCCTTCAAAACCAGTATCTCAGCATCCTGACCTGGGTCAAGCTGGATATTCAAGCCCTTCATGACGCTCTTGAGATAATTGAACGGGTCACCCCCGCAGGAAACGTTTCTATGGTCCTCTTTAATCATGCAAAACCATATTGCAGATTCAGTTAAAACCTTACTGATACAACTCAAAACCTAATCATCAGATACTTCTCCATAAGGTCATCAATTTCACTCTTGACTTCTTTGGAAAGTTCCTGTCCGGATATCTTAATAACCGCTTTTTCTCCACTAATTTTGATTGTGTTGGTATGCACTGCCATATAGGTTTCGTAAGTTTCATAATTGAGCCTTGCTGACAGTGAACTCAATTTTCCCATTTCCAGTGCAATCTTCTTATATTCTTCTATTTCTCTGGCCAAATCAGCTATTTCTGCATCGTACGCATCAAAATTTTCCGTGATCTCTTTAAATTCATGACTATTGAGGTTCAGATTATTTTTTATTAATTCAAGAACCCTAATTCTTTCAGAATCCATTTTCCCTCAACAAATCGAGTATCGAATCAGAACGGGCCAGATCTTTCCTGAGAGTCTCAAGCTTATATTCCATTTCTAGAACTTCCATCTTCTTGCTTTCAACCTGCTCCATGAGGGCTTCTTTTCTGAGAAGAAAGAATTTCCTTTCGCTCCTAATCTTATCCACAATATCCGGATTCATGTTGCACTACCTGTGCTTTAATCTGCATTTAGCTCGCTGAAACTCAACATCTTTTTAAATGCATGTGGTATACATTGTTATGCCCAGATACTATTTCAAGTGTTCTGATTCAGGATACAACTGCAGCTATGAAGTGGATGGTGCCACAGAAGAGGAACTTGTTCCAAAGATCAAGATCCACGCAAAGTATGCCCACAACATGTTTGAAGTGCCAGAGGACAAATTGAATCAGTTCAAGGCAGCGATTAAGGAGAAATCGTCAGAATAAGAAGAAAGAATGTTCACAAAAATCCCAACAGTCTTGAGAAGCCAGGAGATAATAGATAAATCATTTCTGAAGGCTTCTAAGATTACAGAGCCCTATCACCCCACCATAGAGGCAAAAATAAGAAAGGAAATAATTGACAGGGTTTCTACTATTGAGTCCATTACATGTTCTCACCTGCAGAAACTTGTAAAGAAATTTCCAACAATTGAGAAATTACACCCATTCTATGAAGACATGATTGATCTCATGTTTGATACGGACAGGTACAAAATAAGCCTGAGCAGGATTCAATGGGCCTCAGAAAGGATAGAGGCTTTGAGCACTGATGTGATCCAGAGGCTTAAGAAAGCCAGGAAAGTAGATCATCTTACCGCTCTGATGAGAGAGTATTACGGCAGGTACTCGTCCATTGTCAAGAGTATAGATGAGGAACTGAAATTCCTTTCCCGTTGCAGGGACTGGATAAGGCAGATTCCTGACATCGATCCCGAGATGCCGACATTTATTATTGCAGGTATGCCAAATGTGGGAAAGAGTTCGCTGCTTTCCCGGCTGACAGGAAATGAGCCAAAGGTGGCCCCTTACCCATTTACAACACAGAGCATCTCTATAGGGTACATGAGTATGGCAGGGATGAAAATCCAGATCATCGATACCCCAGGTATACTTGACAGGCCAATGGAAGAAAGAAATGAGATGGAGATGAAGTCAATCCTGTCCCTCAGAGACATAAAAGGAACTATCATCTTCCTTTTCGATCCTACAGGTCATTCTTCTTATTCTGTAGAACAGCAGGAAAACCTTTTCAACGAGATAAAGAAAAGAATGCGACCCACAATGATAAGGGTTCAGACTAAGGCGGACCTCACTGATCAGAGAACTGAGAAAATTGCAATTTCCACAGAAACTCTATCAGGTTTCGATCTTTTGAAATCGGAAATGGAAAAGATGCTTGCCGATAAGGTAAAGGTATGATATTGGAAGAAGAAATCAGGAAGCAGGCCATAAAGAACGCTTTTGAGCACAAGGGAAAAGCGGAAACTGGCGCGATAATGAGCAAAATTCTTGGTCAATTCCCTGAACACAGGTCCAATGCCAAGGATCTCGCAAAGACTATATCCAGAATCATCTCTGAGATCAACTCAAAGCCATTTGGGGAAATTCAGGCCATTGTTGAGAAGGAATTTCCAGAATTCATGATTAAGGAAAAGGTAGTTCAGGAGCATCGGCTGCCAGACCTGAGAAATGTCCAGGGCAAAGTGGTTATGAGAATGGCTCCTTCCCCCTCCGGACCCCTCCATGTAGGGCATTCTAGATTAGCAATACTTAATGATGAATACGTGAAACGCTATGGCGGGGAGTTAATCCTGAGGATAGAAGATACCAATCCCTCGAACATTGACCCCCTTGCATATGAACAGATTCCAGAAGATCTCAATTGGCTTGGTGTAAGGTCGACCCAGATCATTATCCAGTCTGAAAGGATGGATATATACTACAATGAAGCCAAGAAGTTGGTCAGAGGAGAACACGCTTACATATGCACCTGCCAGCCCGAAGAATTCAAAGGTAAACTGTCCAAGTCTATCGCCTGCCCACACAGGACTACTTCTGCGGCTGAAAATGAAGTGCTGTTTGACCGTATAATCAATGGTGACTTTAAGCCGGGAGAGGCCGTTCTCATCGTAAAGACAGACCTCTCGCACCCAAACCCGTCGGTAAGAGACTGGATCGCGTTCAGAATAACAGAAGTTGAGCACCCTCGGCAGGGCCGGAAATACAGATTCTATCCCATGATGAACTTCAGCGTTGCTGTGGATGACCATTTGATGGGTCTGACACACGTAATAAGAGGGAAGGATCACATAAACAATACAGAAAGGCAGAAGTACATTTTCAAGTACAATGACTGGAAACTCCCGGAATATTACCACTATGGCCTAGTGGATTTC
>JBJKQJ010000050.1:0-7365 GCA_046705445.1 Thermoplasmataceae archaeon | reverse complement strand
GACAGAAGCTCCTGCTATGAACCAGACGCCATCCTTCCTTTTCATGTTTTTCACACATAGTTATCATTCAGGATATTTATTAGAATCTCCCGCCAGATATGATCTTTCCTGAATTGACCATTTGCTGTATCACCTGCGGCGGAGCCACATCGCTGTACAGTACAGGTTTGGACAGGGGAAGAAGCCCGAAGGATGACATGTAACTTCCGTGTTCAAAGACATAGGCTGTGAAGTTCAGTGATTCACCTGCCATGGCTGAATTGTTTGCCAGTGAGGTGACATAAAGCATAATGGCTGATCCATGCCCTGTTCCGGAAGTTGTGTTGTATGAATAGCTGGAGTAATATGATGCTAGGGAAAGCTCCCCGAAGTTCATCTTTGCAGGGAGTGAAACGTAGCTCAGGCCCTTGGAAATGGCTGCAGACTTGTAGATGAAGAGGAACTGTATCTGCCCTGAAACAAGTGGCGAGACAAGCTGGGCTGCACTGGAACTGTTTGACAGGCCGCCATTCTTTGTCAGCTGGCTTGTAAAATAGCTCTGGTTTCCATTGGCGTAAAGGTTTCCGGCAATTTCAAGCGAAATCCATCCCCGGAGGCCTGCAGGATCACTGGCCGGGTCGGAAATTCCAACCTTTACCTTACCAGAGGTCAGGTTGCTGAAGGCATTATAAAACTCCGTGGTGCTGTTCCGGGATAGTGCGCTGTTAAGTCCGGAAACGATACTGTTTACTGTGCTGGTGTCAGTTGCGTTGGAGTATGCGAGAACCAGCTGATCTGAGGCGAACGCGACCGCCCATCCCGAATACCTACTCCCCAGATAGGACTGGTTGTATGACTGGAGCGCCACTGATATGAACACATTAGATGGGTCTCCCTGCCCGATCTCCCTGGCCGCTGTGAAGGATCCTCCCCCTTTGGCGTTTAACACGGGAGATCCGGTGGCATTATGGTACGAATTCAGGTAATAATTGGATTCCTGGACATATGCATCTGCGGAATAGACAAGCAGCGGAGAACCGGAACCGCTTCCTGATAAGTAGTGTATGCCTGCATAGGCCGCAACACCAACCATAATGATTGCGACCAGAATTGCTGTAATGCTGTTCTTTTTCATCTGGTTACTCAATTGGTGTTGCTTATTTATAATTGTTTAATAGAGCCAAAAAGTAAACATATTTATTTACTCACCACTTCTTACCAATACCATGGGCAATGAAGATTCGGGTCTGAAAAATACATACATCACCAGCAGGCAGCTGCAGATCATGAAAATGCGCCAGCAGGGCTCATCTACTGAAGAAATCTCCAAAAAAATAGGCACAACCAGACAGAATGTCACAATACTGGAGAAGCGTGCTCATAGAAATCTCGACAGGGCCATCAGAACCTTGAACGCTGTAAGGGACATGAAAATCTCAATTGACTTTGAAATATCACAGGATACTCATATGCTTGATGCTGTCAGGCTGATCGTAAAGAATGCAGACACCTCCGGAATAAGGCTCAACGACAACCTAATTGGGATTATGACAAAATTCAAGGTGGCAATGGAAAAGGACCTTAAAGGCGGAGTCACGCAGAGGCCCATAACTGTAATGATGTTCCAGGATGGCAGGGTTCAGTTCATCTGAACCTTATTGTTCCACCCGATGGGTTTCCAGGAGGCTTGAGCCTGAAGAGGGCAGAATAGAGATGAAGTGGAGTCCTCCCCTTGTTTTCCGGTTCCTTGAGCTTCAGGAATAGGAATGATGCGGCAAACCGCCCAAAAAACACTATAAGGTATGCATAAAGCAAAGCATCGTACAGTGGAAAGCCCGTAAGAAGCCTCTGAAGTAGATAACCTCCGGCAAGGGCACCGAAGAGGTACACTATCCCATTGAATCCGTTCATTATGGACAGGTACTCTGCCCTCTGTTTCTCTGGAACGACATCCAGCAGGTATGAGTTCATCACTACATTCTGGATTCCTCCTACTGCACCGCTGTAGACCTCCATGAAAAGAAATTCCGGAAATGTTGTTGAAAAGGCATAAAGTAGGGGGATTGCACTCAACATAACCCTGTCAAGGAAAATAAGTGGAGGCCTGTGTACCCTGTCTGTGACCCTCCCAAGGACATATTGCAATGCAATTGTTGCCACCAGGGAGGCTACAGTCAGGACTGCAACACTTGTAAGTGAAAAATGCATGACCAGAACCATTGTGATTGGAAACATGGGCCACGCCATGGACCAGAAGAAACCCTGAACATTCATGGCAACGAAATAGTGGTAGAAAAAAGGCTCCTTTTTCAAATTACTCAGGGTTTTCCTGATGCTTCCTACAACCTTGGTTGCGTGCCTGGTCTCCTTAAGCCTTGCCACGAAGACGCCGCTGATTACGTAGGAAGCGGAACCTGCAAAGAATGGAATTGCAATGTCTGCTGTTACCTCCCCATGGAAAAGGAAGGTCATAACAACCAGTGATGCAATGGTTCCTATGGAGGCCAGGTTATTGATAACAGCCAGAAATTTTCCCCGGGTGGTGGACAGCGTCTCATCTGCAATGAGGGAGAACCAGTTGACTGTGATAAGGGCAGAAAACAGGGAAATTAGGGCGTAAAGAACAATGAGCTCTACCGGCGTCCGGATTACCCCAAGAAGGAACCAGAGTACAGCGAGAATAGCGCTGCCCAGCAAAAGGAAAGGTTTCCTCAGGCCCAGCTTGTCGCTCAGCCTGCCCCAAAGGAGCTGGCCGCCGTTACCCAAGGAGTTGGCTGTGGACTGCAGCCATCCCATTTCTGCTGCAGTGGCTCCAAGGAAGACGCCATATACACCAACAAATGAAGTTGCGGCAGCTGCCCCAACAGAAATAATCAGTGATCTCAGCGCAATGATAGTCTTATTGATCATGTAACTCAGGCTAGGATTTCAAGCCTATTCTAGAGCACCAAATGAAACTTTGCTGTGGTTTGTCAACATGGTTATTAGTGCGACAGGGAATATGCAGATATGAAATCTCTAGTACTGGGAGGAACAGGTTTTATTGGAAGAAGGCTTGTGAACCATCTGTTGTTTTCGGGCCATGAAGTCTCACTGGTGACTTCAGGAAAATCCCCCAATCCATTTGGCGAAACGATTTCAAAAATTGTATGTGACAGGTTCCAGAGAGACAGCCTCGTGAGCACTATTTCCAAATTGGGATATCATGACATCGTGTTCGATACCATCGGTTACAGGTCTGTGGACGTAAAGAATGCGCTGGATGCAATTGGCGACAGAGCTGGGAAATATGTGTATATTTCAAGTGCCGCTGTATACAGCGGTAAGGAAGGAATAATGGGTGAAGAAATGTTTGACTCCAACTCCATGAAGGCCTCAGCCGGCCTGGAGAATTCGTATAGTGAAGGCAAGAAAATATCAGAGGCTTATCTCCTCAAGAATGCATCCATGCCAGTTTCTATAGCCAGATTCCCCATTGTGATGGGGCACGATGACAGTACGCTCAGGTTCCAGAACCATGTGAAAAGAATCCTTGCGGGGGAGGAATTCCACTTCCGGGAACCAGAAGGTAAAAGGAATTACGTCTGGGTTGAAGATGCCGGACGCTTCCTTCACTGGCTAAGCGGTAACAAAAACTCAGGGATCTTTAACGCAGCCTCCCCAGATTCTGTCAAGGCAAGTGCACTGGTGAGCCAAATGGCTGAACATCTTGGAGCCAAGGCTAGAATAAAGGTTGGGGTGGAAGAATCAGATTCCGGATACGCCGCAGAAAGTGACCTCATAGTAGACGTGAGCAAGGCTGAGAAGGCTGGTTTTAAGTTTGCTCCCACCAGCCAGTGGTTGGAAGAAGAAGTCAAGAAGGCGAAGCACAAAGGACTCACATCTCCCAATTCCATGGAATACGCATTTGGCCTTTTTGGAAATGAGAGGAATTAATATACCTTCAGGAGACTGACCTTAAAATGGGCCTCAAAATAGGCATCACGCTGGGGGATCCCGCCGGGATAGGGCCAGAAATAACAGCAAAGGCACTGATGGATCTTGGGAACCACACAGAAGATCTGGTCCTCTTTGGAAACCGGGCCAATTTTTACGAGGTGGCCAAGAACGCAGGGCTTCCTTTGGATGTATTGAATGGAATTAGATTTCATGATATCCCCTCTGAACCATTCAAAATGGGAGAAGTGTCAAGGGAAGCAGGCTCCATAGCCATCAGAAGCATAGAAACGGCCTCAGAAATGGCCCTGAAGGGGGAGCTCACTGGTATATGTACAGCCCCCATAAATAAGGAGGCCATCATCCTCGCAGGGTCCAAATTTAAGGACCACACGGAAATGCTTGGTGCACTCACCAATTCCAGGAAAGTTTCAACTGTTTTTGAAACAGGAAATCTCCGGATCACCTTCCTGAGCAAACATGTCTCCCTCAGGGATGCAATTGATTACATAAATGAAAATTCAGTTTACGACGCGATAAGACAGGCAGACTATTCACTCAGGCTTCTTGGGATCGAGGCAGGAAAGATTGCAGTATCCGCCCTCAATCCGCATGGGGGAGAGAGAGGTCTTTTCGGGAGAGAAGAATTAGATGCAATAATTCCTGCCATAGCTAGGGCAAGTGGGAAATACAACGTCCATGGTCCATATCCTGCGGATTCCGTTTTTTACAGGGCTTCCCAGGGAGAATTCCAGATGGTCCTTTCACTATATCATGACCAGGGTCATATCGCGGCTAAGATGCTTGATTTCCACCGCACAGTGAGCATGAATACGGGCATGCCCTTTTTGAGGACCTCAGTTGACCATGGCACTGCGTTTGATATTGCAGGCAAGAACGTGGCAAAGGGGCAAAGCATGAAGGAAGCCATATTGAAGGCCATGGAATATTCAGAGAAGTATCGTTCCAATTACCTGTCAATATCCAAGGAAAAAGGAAGTTATAGTCTATAAATTATAAAAAAGGAGGGGCCTCAGAAATGATCTAAAGGCCTTTACTGAACGGGAGGAAAACTGCCCCCTTGGCTTTGCTGCGCATATATAGTCGGTTTCCAAGTTATTGCAAGGATTCCCCCTATGAGTGCCAGAATAAATCCTATAAAAAATCCACCCAGGGTGCCATACCAGCTTACTATTGAGAAAACCAGTATTATAACTCCCCACGCAGTATGCTGTTCGGGTCTGCTGTAAAGAAGGGCTGCACCAATGATTATTATGATTCCCCAGGCAAGTCCCAGTACGCCTATTACTGCCCCGATCCCTCCAAGGGGGACCGTCACTATGAATCCAATAAGTCCAATAAGCAGGCCTACAAGCAAAATTATGATCCCGCCTATGAGCGAAAGTACAAAAGCTGCAACCGGTCTATCCACT
This sequence comes from Thermoplasmataceae archaeon, assembly GCA_046705445.1. GTDB lineage: Archaea > Thermoplasmatota > Thermoplasmata > Thermoplasmatales > Thermoplasmataceae > JAJZOM01. The sequence continues at coordinate 2,017 of JBJKQJ010000050.1, read as the reverse complement.
ATTTGAGCCATGGCTAATTCAATGGTCGGCCAAATATAAAATTAGCCATTGATCGAGAAACACTTCATGAGCCGGCCTTTAATTGAAAAATCCTGACTTCTTCAACAAAAGTAGCAGTCAATTATTAAACACTCTTCCAATAACTTGAAGTGTCCAGTTCTGAAAAGAGGGAAGCGGGAGATATCTTCAGCGGTCGATCCAGATATTACAGCCTTGCCAGGCCAGGTTACCCCACCGATATTATAGGATTTCTCAGGGACCGCATAGGTCTCAGCCCATCATTTACCGTTGCTGACATAGGTGCCGGTACAGGACTGCTTTCAAAGCTTTTCCTGGAAAATGGAAACAGTGTATTTGCCGTGGAACCAAACAATGAAATGCTTTCAACTGCAGTGGAAACAATGAGGGGTTACAGTGGATTCCACACTGTTAATGGCACCGCTGAGAACACAAACCTTGAAGCAAGAAGCATAGATCTCATAACCTGCGGGCAGTCTTTCCACTGGTTCAATGTTGAATTGGCTTCACCTGAGTTCAAGAGGATACTGAAGCCCGGGGGATATGTTTTGCTCGTCTGGAACGACAGGTTGCCAAACGAGGGTGGATTCAATTGGGAATACGAGAAAATCTGCATAAGATACAGTCCTGCATACCACAGCAGCGGGAGCACAGTTCTGACCAGAGAGGGGTTTGAGCAATTCTTCGAGTCAGGTTATGAGGAGCACACCTTTCCCAACTCTCAGGCATTGGACATGGAAGGAGTAAAGGGAAGGTACAAGTCGGCTTCCTACGCAATAAGTGCCAGCCATGAAAATTACAGCGCCCTGATAAGGTCCCTGGAAGACGGATTCAACAAATATGAGAAGGACGGATTTGTGAAGATCGAGTATGAAACCAAGGTCTTTCTCGGCAGGCTATGAAAGCGAAGATTGTGGAATGCAAAGCGCGATTATGAAGGAAGATTACCTGAGATATTATCTCCATTTTTATACTGTGAATAACATAGGGTAGCTATGACAGAGGGGAGCCCCCGAATCAATATTTCAGGCATGGAAAGGGACAGCATTTCAAAGAGACTTGGGTTCTCATTGGCACACATGGACACGGAGGTTGATCCCCATGAGGATTTCTTCCATTATGCTGCAGGAAACTGGGTGAAGAACAACCCCGTCCCTAATGACAAGTCACACTGGGGCGCATTTGAAGAACTCATGGAACAGAATACCTTGGATCTGCACCAGATCCTATTGAGGTGCTCCAGTTCACAAACCGGTTCTTCCGTTGAAAAAATGCTGGGTGATTTATACGCTTCCGTAATGAACACCGATCTCATAAACAGCCTTGGGTTTGATCCGGTAAAGGGCTACGTTGGGAAAGTGGACAACATCCGGTCCATAGAAGAATTCCTTGTGTATACTTTCCAGCTGAGCAGAACAGGAATATCCACATTGTGGCACTCATTCTCCAGGGCGGACAAGCGGGACAGTTCTGTTTATTCATATTACCTTTACCAGGGAGGGCTTTCTCTTCCAAACAGGGATTACTACCTCCAGGACTCCTTCGCAGAAATAAGGGAACACTACGTAAAGCATATAGAAAAGGTGTTTTCCATGCTAGGCGTAGCAGCATCTGAGGCAACGGAGTATTCAAAGACAGTGCTGGAGCTGGAGACAGAACTCGCGAAAGCAAGCAGAAGCCAGACAGAGATGAGGGATGCAGAAAAGAACTACAACCGTGTTCAAACTGGGGACCTTCAGAGAGAATACCCGAACCTAAGGATCAGTGAATTTCTGGAAACAATGGGAGTCCCACCGCTGGAGTTTATAGTCTTAGGCCAGCCTGAGTTCTTCAGCCACCTGGATGACCTTCTGACAGACCAAAACCTCCAGAGGCTGAAAATATACCTCAAGTGGTCTATTCTTAATTCCACTGCATCTTTTCTTTTCTCAGACCTGGAAGAAGAGCATTTTGACATGTTCTCAAGAAAGATACGGGGCCAACCAGAGCAGGAAGAGAG
>JBJKQJ010000049.1:0-5079 GCA_046705445.1 Thermoplasmataceae archaeon | reverse complement strand
CGGATGTGCTTTACCCATCCTGTTGCAACCTCTGCAATATGGATGAACCCCTCTTTTCCAGGATATTCCTCCAGTCTGACATTTGCGCCAAAACCTTTTACTTCCTTGATCGTGACAACAACGAGTTCCCCGACTTCCGGAAGGTCTTTCTTCATTGTTTTTCGCCTGTAATTTCTGCGGCGAGCTCGAGGGTTCCGCCAGTTGGTCTGGCCAGTGTAGCCCCACATATGTTGCATACTACAGTTGAAGAAATCTTTGAGTATGTAACCTGTTCATTGCCGCAGTCCTTGCACTTTATGTTGAGGAACTTATTCCCAATGCTTTTAGGCTTTGCAAACCTGTCATCTGCCATATTTACTGCACCTCTACCAATTCAAATTTCTTTGCTCGGATACTGGGAGGAGTAACTGACTTCTTGCAGGTTTGGCATTTGTATTTAAGGGATACTCTCTTTGTTGGTTTTTCCCTGCCTTCAAATTTGGGTCTTGGGAAACCTCCATAACCGGAAGTAACTCTTCTGAATCTCCTCTGTCCGGCCCTGAATTCGCTGGCCTTTCTCTTCCTGACTCTCTCTACTTCGTGAGGAGTGTGCTTTTTGCACGACGGACAATACATGCTGACTATCTTCGGTAACTTCAATATCTTCACCTGTGGTTAAGCAGGACATAACAGGTTTTCCTTACTGATAACCTGCCTGTCATGTTTATTGTGCTTTCGCCTTATTAGATAGATGAATATAAGTTTTCTTAGGATAGTTCCAAAGTTTTCATCAACTTTAAATTATCTCTGATCTGACTCATTTTTTCACAGAACTATTGGTTGTCAATAGTGTTATATACGAACTTCCAATTTAGCGACGAATCGAAATGCCTAAGCCACAGACAAGCGCGCAAAAGCCTATGGATGTTCTCAGAAGCTCGATAGACAAGAATGTCCTAGTCGACGTCAAAGGTAACAGGGGTTATTCAGGCATCCTTGAAGGATACGACATCTACATGAACCTGGTCATCAAAAATGCCGGAGAGACCATCAACGGCCAGACCACAGGTGTTCATGAGAGGATTCTTGTTAGAGGAGACAATGTTATTTTCGTTTCCCCGTCAAAAGGTGATAATCAATGAGTAATGGAACTTCCGTAATGGGAAAAATGAACAGTAAGAAAGTTCATATCACTTGTCGCAGATGTGGACATCATACATACCACATCAGACAAAAGAGGTGCTCACACTGTGGATTCCCCGCAGCCAGAATTAGATCATATAGATGGGCTAAAGCCAAGTGATCACTGTGCTGTGGTAGGATATATTGGCCAGGAGCCAGCATATCCTGTATTGCTAGCATCGTTGAAAACGCTCCAACACAGGGGCCAGGAAAGCGCGGGAATAGCTACTTTCCATTCTTCTTCAATCAACCTGAGAAAAGGTATGGGTCTCGTTAGCGAAGTCTTTAACGAGCGCACTAAAGATTATGAATATCTGACTGGAAACGTAGGTATTGGACATACCCGCTATTCCACTGCAGGTTCTAAGGCCATGGAAAACGCTGGGCCATTTCTTGTTACAACTTCAATTGGCCATATTGCTATCTCTCACAACGGCGAGATTACAAATGCTGACAGGTTAAGAGAAGAGTTGATGAAGCAGGGGCTTACATTTCTTACCACTTCCGATACCGAAGTCCTGCTTATGGAAATCGCCAGGGAAATCTCCACACACGGAATAACTAACGGAATGAGGATAGCGGCCGATCGTTTGAAAGGAGCCTATTCCATCACATTGCTTGTTAATGACAAGTTGTTTGCCATGAGAGACCCTATTGGTTTCAGGCCTCTGATCATAGGAAAGTTCGAAGACAACTATGTTGTTGCATCTGAATCCTGTGCCCTTGACGTTCTTGGGGCAGAGATCGTCAGGGATGTAAAACCGGGAGAACTTGTTGAAGTGACTCCAAATGGCCTAAACTCTCTGTTCACTATCCCAAGCAAAAAGACAGCACATTGCATGTTTGAATACGTGTACTTTGCGAGGCCAGATAGCATAATAGATGACATTGAAGTATTCCAGTCGAGAATGAACCTTGGAAGAACCCTTGCAAGAGAGCACCCTGTGGAAGCAGATGTGGTAGTAGCTGTACCTGACTCAGGCAGGGCACACGCCCTGGGATATTCCAATGAATCGGGGATACCATACAGCGAAGGGCTCATTAAAAACAGATTCTCCGCAAGGACTTTTATCATGCCGACTCAGCAGACAAGGAATTCCGCTATAAAACTCAAATTAAATGTCATAAGATCAGAAATTGACGGGAAGAGAGTCATACTCATCGATGACAGTATAATCCGTGGGAACACCATGAACCATATCGTCACACTTCTGAGGAAGTATGGTGCAAAGGAGGTTCATGTAAGAGTGGGTTCTCCACAGGTAGTAGCTCCATGCTTCTTCGGCGTGGACATGAAAACAAAGAATGAGTTTATCGCTGCAGGAAAATCGGTCGAACAGATCAGGGAAGAGATTGGGGCAGACAGCCTTGGTTATGTTTCAATTGACGGGCTCATCCACAGCATAGGCATGCGCAAGGATGAACTGTGCTTGGGATGCCTGACCGGAGAATATCCGATCTCACTGCCTGAAGATAAATTCTCCAGACAGAAGGAACTGGAAAGCTTTACAAACTAAGATTACAGACCAGTTTCCTATTTCTTTCTTCTAAGAAGCTCTTGCAAATGCTCCTGTTCTTTCGATAAGTCCAACCTGGTACCAAGATAATCTGCCCTCAGTGCTATAGCCACTTTACCGGCAATATATCTTGAAACTTTTCCTCTTTCCTTCGTTCTGAGTGACGACATACCTTTTACCCGGAAAATGACACCATGTTTCGGTGGTAGAGAACCATTACCTATGTGCTTGAAGAGCGCTTTCTCAGCACCAAGCACCTGTATGGAGCTTGCGGGCATTAGTGCTAGGTTTCTCAGGCTCCCTGCATGGTAAAGGAGATCTATTGCTACTTCTTCCCCAACCAGCTCTGAGGTGTTCGGCAGGAAAATTCTTGCCTTCTCTGATAGGAATTCAAGTGTCTGACCCTTCAGTGAACAGATTGCCTGAGCAGTATCTGAAATCCGGTTCATTTCTATGGCTATGTCTTCAGGGAGATCCAGATCTTTCAATCTCCTGAAATAACCACATGGATCCTCATTTCCGTAACTTACCCCGGTAAATAGTCCAAAATTGGATACTTTTTCAAGAATAAGGTTCAGGGATTTGTTGAGCTCCGGGATCAGTGCGTAGAACTTCCTGATATACTGATCTTCTGCAAATTCCTGCTTAACTCTGTATTTTCCGTATTTTATGAGGAATTCTCTGAGATCGGGTTCCTTGTTCACAGGGACTGTGCCGGAATCAACCACCTTACCCATGCGAAGTGAATCAAAAATCTCCGGGTAGTTCTCATCTATATTTTCGTAAACAAATAGTTGCCCCGAGGATTTCCGGCCATACCAGCTATCTGTTCCTCTGTCCTTTCCTGAAATCTTTACCCCTCCGGTCTGTTCTTTTTCTGAATCTGTCTCCCTGGCCTTTCTTTTGTGTTTTCTGTCTCTGATCCTGCTTTCTTGTAAAATCTCTTCCAGTTTTCACCGGTAGCTTCTTTTTTGGCTCTAGTTTTGGTTTTTCCCTATTCTGTACCCTCTTCTGGTCAGGGTTTTCTATCAGTATTCGGTCAAAGTCCACGACCTTTAGGTCCTGTATCTCATTATAATTAACAAGCATAATACCTGTTCCCACCAGTTCGTTTGTCTCTGAAACTACAGCTACTCTTGTACCCCTGGCAGGTTCTCCAATAATGGCCTTTATGCCTCCTGGGAAGAGATCTGAGCCTCTGGAGATGGTATTCAGAGATGATTTTTTCACTATGACCTTAGGATGATCCCTGAAAAGATAGTCCATTGAGTATATCATTTTCTGGAGCCTCTCCGAAGAGCCTTCGGATTTCATTTTGTAAGCGTCTCCCAGTTCCTGGAGCGTCACCATATTCTCTTCGTTGAAAATCCCAGTCCTGGTTCTCCTGAGCTCCGCCATCTGTGCACCGCATCCTAAAGAGAGCCCCATATCAGTGCACAGTGTTCGAATGTATGTGCCTGAATCACAAGTTACCCTGAATAGAACAAGCCTGTCCCTGATTTCCATTATCTTCAAGGAATATACTCTCCTCTTCCTGAGTGCCCTTAGCACAGCCGATCTCATTGGAGGTATCTGGTAAATTTCCGTTTCATATTCCCGGAAAACTTCCTCTATTTTTTCTCTTGGTATGTCTGCATAAAGGCGCATTACTGCAACATATTCTTTCTGTTGCTCGTGTGCAATATCAATAAGTTTGGTTGCCTTCCCCAGGGCCATAACCAGAACTCCTGTCACTCCAGGGTCAAGAGTTCCTATGTGTCCTACCTTTTCCATTCCAAGTATCTTTCTGACCCAGTAATCAACCTGGTGGCTTGTTGGGCCCTTGGGCTTGTCTATGACAACGAATCCGTCTATTTCATTTGTTTTTTCTGCTTCCTGAGGATTCATATATCTGTTCCGCAACCTTATCTGCAGATAGGGAGTCGGAGTTAATAACTAAATCGTAAACATCAGTGTTTGCATAGTCTATAGAGTAGAGTTCCCTGTATCTTTTCCTTTCTGAATCCTCCCTGGTTTTCAGCAAAAGGGCTAGCTCATTGCTCTGACCCTCTCTCCTTGAAATTCTCCCAAGTCTAGTTTCGAAAGACGCAGTGAGAAACACTTTGAATGCTTCAATTTCCCTGAGATGGCACATCCATCCTGCCAGCCTGGATTCCACCACAATGTTATCATGCGTGGAGAGAAACTCCACAATCATGTCGTCCTGTTTCAGGTCAATCTCTGGATGGCTTTCTGCATACAGATTGAACTCCTCAACAGACATATTCATATTTTTTGCCTGAAGCCTGAAGAAATACCCGCCTGAAAAAAATTCATATCCGAGGCGCCTGGCAAGTATCTTACCTACGGTCGATTTGCCGCTTCCAATGGGGCCGCTAATTGTTATTTTCATTTTCAGGCG
>JBJKQJ010000048.1:0-4301 GCA_046705445.1 Thermoplasmataceae archaeon | reverse complement strand
ACTTACACCACTATTTTCAGGTAAAGTTGTGATAATTTTACTCTGGACTAGTAAGTGACGGGTCAATCTTATGTAAGAAAATGATATAGCCACTGCATGTACAAGTTCGAAAGGGATCTGGTGCTGGAAATAGACAAAACCTTCCTTAAAGTAACTCAGTTGTTGAAAGAGAAAGGTTATGTTGTACTATCCTACGTAGACGTCAAGGAAATTATAAGCAAAAACTTCGGGGAGGATTTTCCTGGATACTATATAATAAATGTCTGCAAACCATCTGCAGCCAAGGAAATGATTTCCAGCAATCCGGATTATGGTCTTTTCCTGCCATGCAAAGTTGTACTCCAGGCTAAAGAAAACAAGACTGTAATCAAGATGCTTATGGTTTCAGAACTCGCTGCAGATTATCTCAAGGTAGATCCTGCAGTGCCAAAGGGGTACGAAGGAGAACTCATCGAAGTTCTGAAATCCTTATAATATTCAATTTTTAATCACTATTATTTTCCACTCATTTCAAAAATATTAAAAGTTTGATGCTATCTCAAGCTGATGACTACTGAGCCTTATTTCGATCTGGAGAGTGCAAGAAAGACGCTCAGGTGGTTAATTCCTAAGCTGACCATTATAAAGGAATTGAGTCTGAAAGGCGAAAAGGCAATGAGCCAATATGATCTGGATTCTGCAGATCAATATACGCGGGAAATCCACAAGATATTTGAATCAATACAGAAAAAAGGCATTATAATAAGGGACAGGGAGGCCACTCTTTTCGATTTCCCTGCCGTTATAGACAACATTCCTGCATATCTCTGCTGGAGCATAGATGAAGATGAACTTGAATACTGGCACTTTGCAGATCAGGGATTCGAAGGTAGAACAAAGATAACCGGGAACGAGAATATTCTCAGTTACCTCTAGATTCATGCAGCATTTAACTGCGAAATAAGGCATGTTTGTACCAATAGGAATTTAATATTCCAAAGTGTCCAGCAACTTAACTGTACATGTCAGGGACCAGAGAACGGATTTCAGTAATAGGCTTGGATTTTCGGTTTATGCATCTCATACTCATCCTGGGATCTGCGTTTCTTCTTTATAGTGCCCTAGGAGCAGATGATGACGGTGATGGGATAATAAGCACCGGTCTCAATCTTTACTATCTTCACAGATACGTCGGCCTTGTTTGGGGTGCCCTCATCATTTTGTATGGCATATATGCTTTAATAAGAAGGAGAAAAGTCAGAATTCTAGAGCCCATAGGGAGACCAATTCTGGAGCAGATCAGAGAAGGATTCTCAGTAGTCGGGAAGTATTTCCTCAACATAAGAATCTCAGATCGTGTTAGATCCAAGATGGGTCGACACAATGTCATGGCTTCTTATGCTTTCGTGATGCTCATTTTTGGTTTTCTCCTCCTGGCAATAGGTGGATTGGGAATGATTTACCTGCCAGGAGGAGGTGAAGAAAACGACTTCTGGCTAGGGATACATATTGCCGGTGCGGGCCTGCTAGTCCTTTTCGTGCTCGCACATGGATTTGCAGTCATGAACAGGGTGAACTGGCCGCTGATCCCTGCTGTCTTCTTCAACGGAAAGGTCAGCAGGGAATGGGCTGAAAAGTCGATGCCAAGGTACGTTTCCGAAATAGACCGTGCTCCAGGCAGGAAGAAATTCAGGCGAGCAGTTAGAAGAGTCAAGATTCGATACAGGGTTATAAAATAATTCGGTCGATTCATTTCAGGTATTTCATAATATCCGGGAAAGAATCTAACGACAGAAATGGACAGAATTTCCCCGGTTCCGACCAATTTTTCCTGTTAATCCATATTCCCTTTATTCCGAGTTTCTGGGGGGTTATTACATCCCAGAGTGGGTTATCCCCGATCATCCACGCATCTTCTTTCTTCACTTCTAGCCTCTTCAGGGCCTCGTGATAAATTCTCAGGTCTGGTTTGCCAAAGCCAAGCTCTTCCTCTATGAGTATTTGGTCAAGAAATGGCTCCAGGTTGAAATGCTCGATTTTGTTTCTTTGTGATCTTGTTCCCCCGTTAGTCAGGAGAGCTATTTTTATTCCTCTTTCTTTAATCTGTTTGATGGTTTCTATGCTTCCAGGAACCATTGTGTTAATGTTTTCACCATTCTCCCTGAGGTCGGAAAAATCATTTGCTATTGAATGTGCTAATTCCATATCGGTCAGTTCAAGTTTTTCAAATGCAGTTTCTACAATTTTTTGTCGGGCTTCCCTGAGGTAAAGCCTCCATTTCATATTCCTGCCATTGCTTCCCCAGAACCAGTCTCCACAGTTTATTATTGTAAGGGAAAGCTCTTTAGGGGTAACGGGAGCCACACGTTCTTCATACTTTTCTGTGACCCTGTTCCAGTACTCAATGCGATGGGTACAGGATGCCACGAGAGTATCATCAAGATCGATTAGAACAGCTTCCGGTTTTTTCAGTGGCATTTCAATTGTATTATATGATTTGTTATATATTTCATTTACTCAAGTGCCAGAATTTATTCTGCGACTGAAGCGGTTATTCCTTGTTATTCCAATGAAGTGCAGAAGTTTAGAGAAGTTGTTTTTTCCAGCTATTCGGCACGTTCTGGGAAATTACAAAGTCTTCAGCTCCTAGAAAAATAGAAAATTCCTGTATTTTGGCTCTCAGTTCCCCGGGAAGTGAATCTTCCGTTTCAAAACCTGGTTCAGAGTAAACAGAGTTGATTTTCAGCCTCTTTTGAGGCTTGTCAAGTTTTGCATCCAGTCGCCCAACAAGCTTATCTTTCCAGAGTATGGGCAGGACATACGTGCCGTACTTTCTTCTCTCTTTCGGAACAAACTGCTCCAGAATATAGTCGAAATTCACGAGCCTCTTTGTCCGTTCTCTGATTGAAATCAGGTTGTCAAATGGTGATATAAGCCTTATGTTGCTATCCCATTCTAAGGAATCCAACCTGTCCAAGACGGAGACATCTTCCTGAAGCATATAATATGGGCGAGACTGGCTCTGGCCCTCAACCTGTACTTTTAGTAAAGTTGATTCTTCTTTCATTGTTTTAAGGGTCTCTTTTAGTTTTCTGTACCTTCCACGCACGAAATACCTGTTTATATCTAGTTCGGTACCAGCTCCCATTGCCTTCAGTCCCCTGATCACAGTTTGTCTTTCCAGATCTTCCATGGGTAGGTGTTTTCTATTTGCCCAAGCAGGCAAAAACTCTTCGGTCAGGCTCCATACATTCTGGTTGCTCTCATGACCAGAAACCATAACTTCGCCAAGCATATGGAGGTGGTAAAGCAAGGTGCTTACATCATTCCCTGTAGACCACCCATCTTCGCTCTTTCTTCGATCTCCATAATACCTGAATTCCCTGATGCTTGCAGGACCTTTTATGAGCTTTTCCAGGACCTGCCCTTTCAGTTCCTTATGAGAGTCGAGAAAATTCTGAGCCCTTGGGATATGATTCCGCCAGGATGAACCAAGAGATTCCGGATATTCTTTCATTAATGAATAAAAGATTGGGTAATCCTCAGTTAATACAAGATATGCTATGGGTGTCCAGTGCAGGAAGATTTCCCTGCTCTTCCACATGAGTTCTTCTAGATGTGACCAGTTAAATATCCCCATCCTGCTCCACATGGATATAAAATGTGAGGGAGCAACCACGGTCACGGGGTCCCATTGAATGTAGCATATATCTCTTATTATGGAAATAAGCGATTCCCCGAAATTTCCTTCTTTACTATTTCCTACCAAGTGCTGTTTGAATATGAATAAACGTCTTGCCTGCTCCGGTGTTATGCTTATGGTTTCAGTATTCAATGTTCCATCTCCCGGGAAAATAAGCAAGGATTGGCCTCAAAGCAGTCAACAGAAATGAAATGGCTGACGTTGCTTATAGCTATTTCTTTCTAGTAACTGTTATGGCCCCAAAGCATGGGTTCAACTCTTAAAACATGCCTGTTTTTCAGGGTACAACGACTTCGCCTCACACATCATTCATGGAGAGAAAAAATATTGAGTTCTGAATCTTTAGTCATTAAGATGCCATTAAAAAAAGTTGCAGTTATACCGGGAGATGGTATAGGGAAAGAAGTTATCAAGGAGGGAATCAAGGTTCTTGAAGCGATATCTGACTTAACAGGCGATATAAAGTTTGATTTTGAGTATTACCCATATGGCTGTGAATACTATCTAGAACATGGGGCTATGATGCCGGATGGTGCACTCAAAGATCTTGGGAAACACGATCTAATTTTGATGGGCGCAGTTGGTTTTCCCACAGTACCTGACCACATTTCACTATGGG
>JBJKQJ010000047.1:0-3536 GCA_046705445.1 Thermoplasmataceae archaeon | reverse complement strand
AAAAGGGGTTATGAGCCATATAGAAGCCAGAAAACAGGGCCTCGGCGGAAAATTACTGGCTTATGTTTATTAGGTGAAGGAAATGGTAAACTGGAAGGAAACCTGGACATATGAAGTGCCGGAAGGGGTTACCCTCTCGGTCAATGAAGGGCTTGTAAAAGCCAAGGGTAAACTTGGAGAAGCAGCCCGCAATCTCAACGATAATTATGTCAAGGTATCATTGAAAGGAAAGACTGTTAACATACATGTCAGCAAAGACAATAAGAGATCCCGCGGTATCGTTGGAACATGGGCATCCGAAATTAACAATATATGCGAGGGTGTTGCCAAGGGATTCGAGTACGAGATGAAGATCGACTACACACATTTCCCAATGAGGGTATCAGTTAAGGGTACATCAGTGGTGATAGAGAATTTCCTAGGAGAGAGAAGCCCCAGAACTGCAGAAATCCACGGAGCGACAAAAGTTTCAGTAAAAGGAGACCGTGTCATCCTAAATGGAATTGACAAACGCGATCTTGGAGAGACAGCGGCAAATATTGAGCGGGCCACAAAGATCAAAGGGTTCGACCTCAGGGTCTTTCAGGATGGAATATACCTAATGAAGGGGTGAATTAATTGGCATACATTAAACCTAAACTCACAGAAAACGAGAAAAGATTACTTAAAATCAAGAACAAGAACTCTGTAAAGAGGGTTGAATTCAGGAGACAGGAATGGTTCAGGTACAAGAAGCTTGGCGAATCCTGGAGAAAACCACGAGGAAAACACTCCAAACAGAGAGAACACCTCTCAAGAAGGCCACCTGTAGTTGATGCAGGATTCAGAGGGCCTTCTGCTGTAAGAGGCCTCCACCCTTCAGGATTCAGTGAGGTACTTGTTTACACTCCATCTGACCTGGAACGCCTTGACCCACAGAGAGAAGCCGCAAGGATCGGGACTTCAGTTGGATCAAGAAAGAGAGAACTAATCATGGAAAAGGCAGAGGAACTGAATGTAAGAGTTCTAAATCCGGAGGTAGAATAATATGAAACCTGAAACTGCTAGGAGAATAGCAGCAGAAGAGTTCAAATCCGGAATATCACGAGTCTGGATTGACACTAACAGCCTGGACCAGGTCGACGAAGCAGCATCACGTTCCGATATCAGGGAACTGATCCGCCGAAATGTCATCCAGGTCAAACAGAAGAAAGGCAACTCTAACAGCCGGTTGAAAAAGAGGGTCATACAGAGATCAAAGGAAAGGAGAAGAGGCCCCGGTTCAGTAAGGGGAACAAAATATGCAAGGTTCCCTCGAAAAGCAAGATGGATGAAGACTATAAGGGCTCTCAGAGATGAACTCAGAACACTTAAGGCGGATAACAAAATTGACCAGAAAACTTACAGGAAGTTCTACACTGAAATTAAGGGTGGCACAATAAAGTCAAGGGCACAGCTTAGATCCCACATGAAATCATCTGGATATCTGGGTGATGAAAAATGATGAAATACAGCGTAATGAAGAGAAGAAAGGAAGGCGTTACAAACTATCACAAGAGGTTGAAGCTCCTCAAATCAGGGCTTCCAAGACTTGTGGTACGGCCATCCAACAAGGGTATTACCGCTCAGGTCGTTCAGTATAACGAAAAAGGTGACCTTGTAAAATGCACAGTCAACGAAAGATCACTGAGTAAACTTGGCCTCGAGGTCAAGGGAAACAGTGTACCAGTGTCATACCTTGTAGGTTATGCAACTGGTTTGATAGTGAAAAAGAAGAAAGTGGGCAAGACCATACTTGATACTGGAAGGTACAACATTGTCAAAGGAGGAAAAATTGCAGCAGTGCTTAACGGCTTTGTGGATTCCGGAGCCAAGATTCCGCATGACAAAGAAATCTTTCCAGACAAGGACAGGGTTTCGGGAAAACATCTAAAGACCCCACTTGCAATGAAATTAGACGAATACATGACACAGCTGGAGGAGAAACTATGACGGATGAAACCTGGACCCCTAGAACTCAACTGGGAAAAATGGTGGCTTCAGGGGAGATAAAGACTATGTCTGAAGCTCTCAGGACAAAACTGCCACTAAAGGAATACCAGATTGTAGATTACCTGCTTCCCGGCCTGAAGGATGAGGTAATTGACATAGAAAGGGCACAGAGAATGACTGACTCAGGCAGAAGAATGAACTATTCAGTTACAGCAGTGGTAGGAAATGAGGATGGCTTCATCGGCGTCGGCCGAGGAAAGGCCAAAGAAGCAGCTCCTGCCATAAGAAAAGCTATCAACAATGCAAAGCTCAACATCCTGGAAATCAGGAGAGGATGCGGTTCCTGGGAATGTGGATGCGGTAGAGCACACAGCCTTCCATTCATGGTTCATGGGAAATCAGGATCTGTTGAGGTTACAGTGAAACCTGCTCCGCAAGGAGTGGGGAGAGCCGTTGGGGATATCCCAAAGATAGTTCTCAGAATGGCAGGTATCGATGATGTTTGGGGATTTGCCCTGGGTCACACCAAGACCACAGTAAACTATGCCCTTGCAGTATTTGATGCCATGAAAGGGACAGCTAAAATGAAGGTTAACCCTGCGTTGAACCTTTCAACGCCCATATATGTAGGAAGTGTTTCCAGTGCTAGCAGTGATACGAATTAGAGGAGAAACAGGAATCAGGCCTCAAGCTCAAAAGACAGCTGAGCTTCTCAGGCTCCACAGGATAAACCACATGGTGTTCGTGGAGGATAATGATATAACAAGGGGCATGCTCCAGGTCGCCAAGGACTATGTCACTTGGGGGGAAGTGGATGACTCTACTGTTGAACTCATACTGAAGCATCGGGCACAGACAAAGGGACACGAGTACCTGGATGAGGAAGAGCTCAAGGAGATTTCAGGTTACAAGTCATATAAAGATCTCGCAAAAGCTCTCCAGGCAGGCAAAATAAAGTTCAAGGACATTAAGGATATTGTCCCTGTAGTAAGACTGAACCCACCAAAGGGTGGATTTGAAGCCATCAGGAAACCTTTCAACCAGGGAGGTTCAGCTGGATACAGAGGCAAAGATATAAACAGGCTCATACTGAAAATGCTCAAACCGGGAGTTGATCTAAATGGTAAGAACGAGAACTAAGAAACTCAGAGGCGGACATTACGGCCGCGGTATGAAATCAGGACGAGGCAAAGGTAAAAAAGGAGGTAGCGGAATGGCCGGTCTCGGCAAGCATAGGTCTGTCTGGCTCCTTAAAAATGATCGGAACCACTTTGGTGTTCATGGTTTTACAAGCCATCACCCAGGGCTTTCAGACATACCCTTGACACTGTCGGAACTGTCAACTAGGCTTGACTATCTCAAGGAAAAGGGATTTGCAAAAATGGAAGGTGAAACCCTTACCATTGACCTGACTTCCGCGGGGTTTACCAAACTCCTTGGGTCCGGAACTTTCAGAGAAAAGTCCAGAATAATTGTAGGTAAAGCAACCGAAAAGGCATTAAGCAAGCTTTCACCTCTGGGCATAACGGTAGAGACTGATGGCAGAGATTCAGAGGAATAGAGGG
>JBJKQJ010000046.1:0-2927 GCA_046705445.1 Thermoplasmataceae archaeon | reverse complement strand
ATCCCATACAGCGTGGAAGAGGACAAGCTAAGGATCAAGAATGTGAATGCAAAATTCATACTGGCAGTTGAAACTGGAGGTATGTTTGACAGGCTTGTGGAAAACGGTTTTGACGAATCCAATGAGTGCCTGCTTGTGCATCTTAAGGGACAACCTGCCCGAAGCACGAGACGACTGTTGAAGAGGATCAATGAGGAGCACAATGTTCCAGTGTATGTTTTCACTGACGGGGACCCATGGTCTTTCCGGATTTATGCTTCTATAGCTTATGGAGCCATAAAGACTGCACATATTTCACACTACCTTGCAGTTCCGACTGCCGAATATATCGGTATAACCGCCAGCGACATCCTGACATATGATCTGCCAACTGACAAACTGAATGACAAGGACATAGCAGCTCTGAATGCAGAACTGAAGGATCCCAGATTCCAGTCAGAGCAGTGGAGAGAAGAGATTGAAACAATGCTTCAAATTGGCAAGAAAGCAGAACAGCAGGCTCTTGCAAAGTATGGGTTGAATTATGTGACTTCAACCTATCTTCCGGAGAAATTATCAGAGTTGTCGGGATACAGGTGGTGATAACAATGAAGGTTGCCTTAATTCAAATGTCGTCCAATAAAGACAAAGATCAAAACCTGAGCCTCTCACTGGATCTTCTTGACCAAGCACTTAAAGGTAAACCCGAACTGGTTATATTTCCGGAATATCAGATGTATTCTCCGGATTATGCTGACCCAAAAGGTCTTCTTGAAGCATCTGAGTCCAAGGAGGGAAATTTTGTATCAACCTTTGCGGAAAGAGCAAGGAAGGCTGGCGTCAAGATTCTGATTAATATGGCAGAGAGCAGTTTCGGCTCACTGAAGCCTTTCAATACTTCTGTAATGATAGATGATCTGGGTATGGTAATAGGAAAGTACAGGAAACTGCATCTCTTTGACGCATACTCGAAACTGGAAAGCAGTCTTTACGATTACGGAAGGATGCCGCTGAATGTCCTCAAGACAAATAAATTTACAATGGGTCTTCAAATCTGCTACGATCTCAGGTTCCCTGAACCAGCTAGATACCTATCCCTGCAGGGGGCCCAAATTCTTTCATATCAGGCAGGCTGGTATTCAGGAGAAAGAAAACTGGATATCTGGAGAAATCTCCTTAGAACAAGGGCAATTGAGAATGGCACTTTTGTCCTGGGTACGGCACAGTGTGGAAAGGATTTCACAGGGCACTCCATGGTTGTGAGCCCATACGGGGACGTTCTGGCCGAGGCTGAAAATGATAATGCCGTGGTAGAGCAGGACCTGGATTTCAAGGTCTTGAAGAAATATGCAGAGGACGTGCCAATGTTGAAACAACGAAGAAAGGATCTCTACGACGTTTCAGGACTTTAGGTAAGACAGGAACTTTCGAAACTCCAGGCAATCCTTAATCCTGTATCTGGCAACGCTGGCTCCGTCTCCAATCTTGATGTTGAAGGCATCACTGTTTATCCTGAAGGCATCCTCGTCAGTTGCATCGTCTCCGGCAATAAGTGCAGGGCGACCATCTCTTATCCTCTTTATGGCCTCTCCTTTGTTTGGGCCAGGGATCCTTATCTCAACAATCATTTTTCCAATATAGCAAGTCATACCAATTCTTGCTGCAAGTGAACAGACCATTTCATCCAGCTTCCTTTGCAGATTACGATCGACATACCACTTAGTGAAAACAACTCCGCCGTCCTTGTTCATAAGGTGGACCCCCGGAAAATCATCCTGAAATTCTTTTCCCATGTTAAATACTTCATTGCACTTTGCCACATAGTCATCATAACGTTCGACCGTGGTGGTTTCTCCAGAGCTCATTGAGATTATTGCCCCGTGCAGAGCTATGGTATTGTATCCCGTTCCGATAAAATTCCTGATTTCTCTCAAGGATCTGCCTGTTACTATGTACAGTGCAAACTTCGAATTTATGGCGTCAAGAGTGTCCAGAAGTTCAGGGTCCGGGTATGCTTGTTCCGGATCTTTGATTATGGGCACCAGTGTCCCATCGTAATCAAGGAATAAAATGGGGTTGGCATCCGCTATTTGGTTGAACTCTCCTATTAATTTATCAAGATCCAATTTTTTCACTCAGGTAATTCAT
Organism: Thermoplasmataceae archaeon; assembly: GCA_046705445.1. Classification (GTDB taxonomy): domain Archaea; phylum Thermoplasmatota; class Thermoplasmata; order Thermoplasmatales; family Thermoplasmataceae; genus JAJZOM01. The sequence continues at coordinate 800 of JBJKQJ010000046.1, read as the reverse complement.
CTTTCTAAGCGCCGTGGATTTTATCTCCCCAAGCCACCAGTTGAGATCCCTTGTCTCCACGGTCTCCTTCATTCCCTTTACCCTTGATAAGATCTCTTCTTCATCCATATTCATTGCCCTGTGTATTGTATCCGCAACCTCATTGACATCATACGGATTCACCTTAAGTGCACCGTTAAGTGAATATGCAGATCCAGCGAATCTTGAAAGGATGAGCACACCTCTCGTGGTGGATGCCACAAATTCTTTGCTCACCAGATTGAGGCCGTCAATCAGTGGTGTGATAAGCCCAACATCCGCAGATCTGTAATACCTCATTAGGCTACGGTCTGTCACCCTTCTGTACATATAGATGATAGGCTGCCATGAAAGGTCTGTATACATCCCGTTTATCCTCCCAACTGTCATTTCAAGCTCTTTCCTCATGTTGATGTATTCATTGACGGAAGACCTGCTCGGTGTAACAATCATTACATAGGTGAATTTCCTCGAATCTTCGGGGTACCTCTTCAGGAGAGATTCAATGGCCAGGGCTCTGTTAGCGAGGCCTTTTGTATAGTCAAGCCTGTCTATGCTGAATATGAGTTTCCTGTTATTCTTGAGTTCAATCATCTGTTTCTTCTTTTCCTGCGAGCCATAATAGACCGTGTCGATCCCCAGTGAAAATGTGTAAAGTTTGTCTTCTATATTATCAGGTTTTTCAAGCAGGCTCTGGCAGGATTCCAAGAAATTTTTCTTGTAAAGGTCCGTATGAAAGGTTATCATGTCAGATGAAGTGATTCCACGAAGAATCTCTGCTC
>JBJKQJ010000045.1:0-6136 GCA_046705445.1 Thermoplasmataceae archaeon | reverse complement strand
TCAATGGACTTTGCGGGATAGAAGATCTTTGTGTCGAATTTCTCGCTTAATTTCTGGAGTTTTCTCTTTATTTCTGCATTTGTGAGTCCTTCCGCCACAGATATCGGGCCGAATGGCCTGTTCATTCCAAGCTTCACGCCAACCTCAATGTCTGAAGGTTCTGCTATGCCCTCTTCAACAATCTTGACCGCCTCATTTATCTCTACAGAAAGAACGTCCATGAGGTCTACTGCCGATGAGGGGGCCGCATCAGGAATTTTTGCTTTCCCGTTTTCCCAGACATAAAAGCCCTTGCCGGTCTTGAGGCCAAGCTCCTTGTTTTCCATGAATCTGTCAAAGTACTTGCACTTGCCATATTCACTGTCCAGGGCATCAGCATAGTATCTGAGGGAATGGACAACAGTATCTATCCCAACATAATCCATAAGTTCGTAAGGTCCCATGGGCAGCCCCTGGGATTTTCCGAAAGCATCCATTTCTTCCGGCTTTGCAAGCCCCTTGTCCAGTATGAGGCAAAAAAGGAGGCTCTCAGGTGCATTTATCCTGTTTACAACGAAACCGGGAGCATCCTTTAGAACCCTGATTGGAGTCTTGCCTATTTTTTTTGAAAACTGGAATGTGGTATCGAACACTTCATCTGAGGTGCTCTCCGACTTGATCACCTCTACCAGTTTCATGACAACAGGCGGGTTGAAGAAGTGAAGGCCTAGCATTCTTTCAGGATTTGCAACATTCTTTGCAAGAGTTGATATCCTGATATTGGAGGTATTTGAGGCAATTATTGCATCCTTTCTGCATGAAGCAGAAATATCCTTTAGAAGGCCTATCTTGAGGTCAGGTATCTCCGGAACAGCCTCTATTATGAGGTCCGAATCCTTTACACTCTCCTTAAGGTCTGAAAGGAATGTAATCCTTTTGAAAACTTCCTCAGAGGATTCCTGCGTCTGTTTCCCGGACTTCACCATTCTTGCAAGGCTGTTCCTGATGGACGTCTTTGCTTTTTCAAGAGCTTCTGGAAAGGCATCTTCAAGATTCACGCTGATGCCGGAAAGGGCCACCACTTCAGCAATTCCGTGGCCCATAAGCCCTGCACCAATGACAGTTACTTTCTTGATGTCCAGGAAGGTCACTTCCTTAACTTTGACATAATGCTTGTCAGTTTCTGTGCACTGAATATATCCCCGGATACCTTCAACTGGCCCTGCATGAAAGCCTTGACAGCATCGGTCTGGCCGGTGAATATGTCGACCAGCATCTGGTCCGTGGCCATTACAGTTGCACTTGCGCCTTCTGTCTCGCCCTGGTTGAGGTTTATTGTTCCGTTGTTTATGGACACATAAAACGGTGAGGCATCTGACGGTTTTATCTGGAATGTCTTGTTGAAACCCGAAAGTTCCTTGTCCAAATTCTCAATTGCTTTGGCTTTCTCAACGATTTCATTTATGATATCAAAAGAACCCATGGACTGTAAACGCAGTTAAATTAAATGTATTTTATCACTAGTAATTTTATATGGCGTATGAGAAAAAGATGCAAAATTAAAAATGGATTTAAGCGTGGTTGTACGCTTCCATCACATATTCGGCAAACTGGTCGTCAGGGTAGGCTCCCACAAATTCAACCTCACCGTTGATGACGATGTGTGGAACTGAAGAAACTCCTGCTTCTTCTGCTTCCTTGTCAAACTCAAGGGATTCAACCATTTCACCGGTTATGTTCTTGTTCAGAATGGCAAACTTATGGGCTGTGCCAACAGCCTTGGGGCAATAGGGGCATGTTGGAGTAACATATACCCTGATTGTAACCGGCTTGTCTATCTTGTTGAGTATTTCGAGTGCCTTTGACGAAACGTCAGCTTCCCACTTTGACACATTCTTTATGTCATCCACAAGGGAACCAAATTCATAACCTGAAGGGAGGCCATAGTACCTGATCCTACCGTCTTTCTCTCCCTTCTTTGAGACTATGGTAGCCGGGTATTTGTCTATTCCATAATCCTTTGCAGCTTCCTTGTCCTTGTCAAAATTGTATACTGTCAGGCTGATCTTTTCACTGGTTTCCGCAACCTCTTCAGCAAGCTGGACAGATTCCTTGCAATATTTGCAGTCAGCATCATCTGAAGTGAACACAACGAGGTCAATTTCATTTTTCAGGTGTTTTTCAAACTCCTGCTCAAGATATTTCTTATCTTCATCTTTGATTAAAGGCATAAATCTACATTTTTGTTGATTATTTAACTCTTGTTTACAACAATACCGATTGCATAGGTTGCCAAGAAATCGTGCAAACTTTTTTAGTTTCAAGCGATGGGCATGTGTGACAGAGAAGCTCTTTTTGAACGACATGTACATGAAGGAATTTGATGCAGTTGTAACCGGCGTTAACGGAGACGAAGTCACCCTGGACAGAACTGCTTTCTACGCAACAGGAGGCGGCCAGCCAAATGACACCGGCGTGCTGAATTCAACTTCCGGACCGGTCAGGGTAATGGGTGTGCGGAAGGAAAATGACGAAGTAATACACACAGTTGAAAGCGGCCATAACCTGGCCACGGGGACTAAAGTGCATGGTGTCGTAGACTGGGAACGCAGATATTCCCACATGAGATTCCACTCGGCTATTCACGTAATGGATGGAATCGTGACAAAGAGGCATGGCGACCAGGGTCTGCTTACCGGAGGGCAGATTTATGAGGACAGGGCAAGGATCGATCTTGATATGCAGGATTTCAGCAGGGAATTAGTGGAGCAGATACTTGACGAATGCAACAACTTCATGGCTGAAGGACACAAAATATACCAGAAAGAAATTTCCAGGGAAGAGGCCCTCAGAATGGAGAACCTTGCCAGAACCGAACCCGGGAGGCAGCTAATCAATTCGTTGGATATAGTAAGGCTCATTGTCATAGAAGGGCTTGACGAACAGGCAGATGGCGGAACTCATGTTTCAGATTCAAGGGAAATAGGAAAAATGGTTTTGCAGAAAGTAGAAAGCAAGGGCAAGAGAAACAAGAGAATAGGTTTTACCCTGGAAAAACCATGAATCAGGATGGTGAACCAGAAGTTGCCAGAATCGTGGCGGGGCCATTCCAGACCAATACTTATCTAGTGTGGTCAGGAGAAGATGCCATACTGATCGATCCAGGCGAAGAGGCCCACTTTCTCCTTGAAAAGCTCCCCCTGAAGGGCAGGAAGGTCGTGGGAATTGTGTCAACGCATGGTCACCTGGACCATGTTTTTGATGTGCCGGTGCTGAAAGAATCCCTCAGCTGCCTTTTTTCTATGGGCAGCGGCGATGAAGATGTCCTGAAGTGGTCTTACTCAGTATCGGAAAAATACATGGGAAAACCACTGCTGGAAGTAAAAGCAGACAGGTTTCTCAGGGAAGGAGACAGGATCTTGTTCGGCGATTCTGCTGCAGAAGTAATTGTACTGCCTGGCCACACCCCTGGAAGCATCGGGCTATTGGTCGGCACATTATTTTTCACGGGGGATACTCTCTTTAAGGGCACCATAGGGAGGACAGACCTGGGAGGTTCAATGGATCAAATGAACAGAACTCTAGCTCGGATAAGGAAAATGAACCCAGAACTGAAGGTTCTTCCGGGACATGGACCCGACTCAACCATTGGGGAAGAACTGGAGACGAATCCGTTCCTGATATGAATCAGGGAAGAAGGTTGACCAGGAATGCTATTACAAAACCAAATATTATCCCGATGTTTGCCAGCATGGAACCCTCGTTGCTGTTTGTCCTGACTGACATTTTATACATCTGGAGGACTACGAACAGTATGCTCCCGATGGCTATGGAGTTGAATGCAACAATAAAGGCCAGTGAACTTACGTAAAAACTCAGGACTGATCCAATAAGTGTGGGGAAGCCACCTATGAAAAGTGCACCGGAAAGCTGTTTCAGTGGTATCCTTCTCTCCTGGTGCATGAAGGGAGCCACTATGGGAAAACCCTCTGTTATGTTCTGTATTGTAAATCCAATGAGAATGGGGACAACGAGGGATGAAAGCCCAAGCTTAATGGAAGAACCAAGCGCCAGCCCTTCTGTAAGATTCTGCAGCCCTATTCCCCAGGCCATTATGAATGCCAGCCCTGCAACGCTTTCGGCCTTCTGTTCAGTATTCTTCCTACGTGATAACAGGGGGTAAAAGGAGAAGAGCGCAAAGGAAACTATGATCCCCAGAAGTATTATGAGAGAATAAGGCAGGTTGAAAAGGCCATCCTCAAAATGTGGGTTCACGAACGTGTACGTTCCCATGAAGATATCAAGAAGGAGATAAACAAGGATTCCAATTGAGAGGGCATTAAGAACAATCATGGATTTAGGCGAGACTCTAAGCACCGCTGCGAATGGGAGTATCAGGAATATGGAAAACCCCATTATGGCGGAATATGCTATGAGCCAGAACAAATCCATGCTGTGGAATTTAGGTAAGCCTAAAAAAGTTTGTTGTACAGGTTAGAATTAAAAAAAATTAATATACATCATTTACGGCCATCCATCTTCAGTGATATGGTCTCCAGGCTTCTGTTCTTGGTTTCCTCAATGGTGAAAATCGTCAGCAGAACTGCGATTATGGAAAATCCGGAAAGGAGGGCAAACACCGTAGAGGGCCCATTGAGGACGTACAGTATTGGCTCAAGGAAAGTAAAAATACCTGCCCCAAGCTTTCCCGCTGAGGCTGCTATTCCATGGCCTGTCGTCCGGATCTGTGTGGGAAAAAGTTCGGTGGGGAGCAGAAATGTGGTTGAATTGGGGCCTATGTTTCCAAACAGGTATGAAAGGCCATAGAGTGAAATGAACAGCAGGAAGTCCTCTTTTATCCCAACATAGTTGATTGCGAAGACAAAATAGATTATGGCCATTGCCGTAAACCCGATCCACTGAAGCGATTTCCTTCCCACTCTGTCAACAAGGCCAACTGCGATCCAGTAACCGGGAATGGCGAAAATTCCCGCAAGTATGGCGTTGCCAACTGCTATGTTGAATATTGTGGCCTTTATGTCTCCGGGCACGCTTCCGTACCCAATTTGCTGAAGAATAAGGCCACTGTTCACCGAAGTGCCGTAGAAAGCCATGTCAAATAGGAACCACGAGCCAGCTGTTCCAAGTATGACCACCCAGTATTTTCTCAGAACAACGCTACCCAGTTTTTCTGCATGAGGTTGTGTTCCGGCGCTGCTCTTCTGTATGCCGTCTTTTCCAGTTACATCCTGGATTGCAGCCTCTGCAGCCTTTATGTCTCCCTTTATCTGAAGGGAGAACCTGGGGGTCTCTTTTATCTTGCGTCTAAGGTATATTACAGATGCTGCGGGAACGGCGCCGAAGCCCAGCATGAACCTCCAGGCCATATCAAGAGAGAAAAAGTGCACGGCGGCAATACCCACTATTGCACCTGTTAGGAGGCCAAATCCCTGCATGGAAAATACGGAAAGAACCATTTTCCCACGATTCCTGATACTGGCGTATTCACTCATGATGGTGGAACTGATTGGATAATCTCCCCCCACACCTACTCCAAGGATGAATCTGGAGATCATAAGCATGTACACATTTACTGAGAGGGCCGAAATAATTGCAAAAAGAACCAGAATGGCCATCTCAATGCCGTAAGTGTACTTCCTGCCCCTAATATCAGCTATCCTGCCAAAAATCATTGCACCTACAAATGCACCAAAGAGGGCCATAGCACCTATGAGTCCGGTTTCCACACTTGTAGCATGCAGGGGGCCCACAAAAGCCGTTCCAAAGATATTGTTTGAGGAAGTTATGTTGAAGGCATATGCAATGATTGGGATTGCAGTCGATATGACAAAAAGGTCATAGGCATCGGAAAAGAAGCCCATTCCGGAGACTATGATAGCCTTTATGTGGAATCTTCCAGTCTTTGCAACATCCAGCTTTTCCAGAATTTCAGTATCTTCGGGCTCCGGACTCATGGAATATCATAAAACTAACTCAACAGTCAAGATAAATTTTGTTTAGGTTTTGAATTTGCAATTACTGCAACTTATCAATATTGCGCAATAAAAGGTGAATCAACGCTTCTCTTCGATGAGGTTCTTGTAAAGGTAATCCTTTTTTGCCTTTAGATCATCAATGCCTTTTGAGATCTTTGGGA
>JBJKQJ010000044.1:0-3000 GCA_046705445.1 Thermoplasmataceae archaeon | reverse complement strand
CGCTAAGACCGGCTGAATTATCTCTTATGGTACTGCAGTGATCTGGGTCAACCTCCACGCAAAAAGTCTTATCAGCACCTAAAAGGGCTGCACCGATTCCAAGAATTCCATTGCCTGCGCCAAAATCCCCAACAGTTTTTCCCTTTATGTTGCCATCAAGAAAAGCTAAAAAAAGGACATCTGCGGCCAAGGAAGCATCGGTGGGATACTGTTCAAGCTCATTCCTGTAATAGGAAGGCTTCTTCAGTTTCTGTAACTGGATTTCCAGATCTTTCTTGGACCGTATGGTTTTCGGCATCTACTTTTCTACTGTGCCAACTGCAAGATCAACTACCTGTCTTGCTTTCTTCACGGAATCTTCCCTGGTTTCGCCTCTGCTCATGAAGAGTTTTTCGATCTTCCTCATGGCCCTCTGCTTTCTCCAGGTACCCCTTTCGTGAGCTGCAAGAACAATGTACTCAGCCACTTCTCTGTCGACGCTGATACCAAATCTCTCCCGAATCTTAATCTGCCAAACTGGAACCAGAACTGCGGGAATCTCCCTAAGGTTATTGCCCGCCCTCTTTTCTTCTATGAGCCTATTTACATTACCAGATTTTTTGAAACGAGAAGGAGAACTCATCTACGGTTTCATTGGCAAGTACCAAATAAACCTTTTTGCTGAGTAAAAAAATTATTGAAGGAGGGTCCTCAGGATCCCCTTCGCTGTATGAAGCCTGTTTTCAGCTTCCTGGAATACCACACTGTGTAATCCTTCCATAACTTCGGCGGTAACCTCCAGTCCCCTGTGGGCTGGTAGGCAATGCATGAAAAGAAAGTCCTTGTCTGCATGTGCCACGAGATCACTGTTGACCTGGTATCTGGAGAAGAGCTTCTCTTTTTGTTCCTTTTCCTTCTCCTCGCCCATCGACACCCACACATCGGTATAAACCACATCTGCAGATTCAACTGCCTTCAGTGGGTCGTCGGTTACCTCAATGTGTGACTTGGTTTCTCTAGCAAGCTTCTGGCCCTCTTCGAGAAGTTTCTTGTTTGGCTCATAACCTTTAGGGCATCCCACGGAAATATCGGATCCCATGAGGACACTGCCAAGTATCAGGGAATTGGCAACATTATTTCCATCTCCAAGATATGCAACCTTGAGCCCCCCGACCTTGCCTTTTCTTTCCTTTACTGTCATAAAATCAGCAACAATCTGGACTGGGTGTTCAAGGTCATCCAGTGCGTTTATAACAGGTACAGATGCATTCCTGGCAAGTTCGAGCACATTCTCATGCTTGAAGGCCCTGTAGGAAATTACATCCACAAAACCGGAAAGGACTCTGGCAGTATCACCTATTGTTTCCCCACGGCCAATCTGCATATCATTTGGGTTAAGGTAAATTGCGTGACCGCCCAGTTGTGTCATTGCAGTCTCAAGAGATATTCTCGTTCTTGTGCTGGGTTTTTCAAAGATCATTCCCAAAACGTGGTTTACATATTCAGGGAACTGTTCGTACCTCTGTTTTTTGAATTTGATGGACAGGTCTACAATATCTTCGAAATCGTCCTTCATGTCCAGAACGGAAATTATGTCGCGCTTCATGGTATCACTTCAGGAGTTTAGGAACGTCTCCGGGATATTCGGCTACTTCCACGCCTGCTTCTGTAAACGCCTTAATCTTTGACTCTGCTGTTCCAACGCCTTTTTCAATAATGGCACCGGCATGGCCCATTCTCTTGCCCGGTGGTGCACTTCTTCCTGTAATGTAGGCTACGACTTTCTTGTCCTTGATGTGTTCCTTTATATACTGTGCTGCAAGTTCTTCATTGTTTCCTCCGATCTCTCCCACAAGCACAATCTGCTTGGTGTTTTCATCCTTGGCGAAGAGCTTGAGAACATCGATATAGGTTAACCCTACAACCGGATCTCCACCCAGGCCGATTACAGCACTTTCACCACGGCCGCTCCTGGTTATAGCTTCTACAATCTCGTATGTGAGTGTTCCACTTCTTGAAGCAACTGCTACATCTCCCTTCCTGAAGATCTGGTTTGGCATGATGCCAATTTTGCATTCTCCGGGAACTGTGATGCCTGGGCCATTGGGGCCTATGACAGTTATGCCCCTCATTCGGGCTTCATGAACTATTTCCATGGAGTCATGGAAAGGAACATGTTCTGTGAGTATGTAGACAAGTTTCAGGCCTGAGTCAATAGCCTCGAATGCTGCATCCTTCACGAATGGGGCGGCAACAGATATCATTGTTGCATCGGGTTTGTACACCATTGCATCTGAGACGCTGTCCACTATGGGAACCTTATCCTGAAACTTCTGCCCGCCCTTGCCTGGTGAAACTCCGGCAACTATGTTGGTTCCGAATTTCATCATTTCACCTGCATGGAATGAGCCCTGGTGTCCCGTTATTCCCTGAACTATTACCTTTGTATTCTTGTCAACCAAAACTGACATTATGCACCACCTGCTACTTTTACAACGTTCTCAATCGCTTCCATCATTGTGGGATAGGAATTAATTCCCGCGTCCTTCAGGATCTTTCGACCTTCCACTTCATGGACTCCACTCAATCTCACAACTATTGGTTTCGATATGTTGAATCTCTTCTTGGCTTCCACTATTCCATTTGCCACGGTATCGCCTTTTGTAACACCACCAAATATGGTTACGAGAATTACTTTGGGGTCAGCCTTCAGTACAAGGTCGAACGCATTCACAACAATTTCAACATAATCTGTACCGCCAAGGTCGAGGAAGTTCCTTGGTTTTCCCTTGTGAAGTGTCAGTGCATCCAGTGTTGCCATGGTTAGGCCTGCACCATTGGCAATAACGCCTATCTTGCCGTCAAGCTCAACAAAGGCGTAACCCTTCGACTGGGCTTCCAGCTCAAGCGGCGTCTTTTCAGGATCAGTGATGTTAACTTCCTTGTGCCTGAAAAGTGAGTCACTGTCCATGACTACTTTTGCATCTGCTGCCACGAACTGGCCCTCTGCAGTCTCGACCA
>JBJKQJ010000043.1:0-4864 GCA_046705445.1 Thermoplasmataceae archaeon | reverse complement strand
GGCATGTCTCTCACTTAAGGAGGAAGGGATTGAGGTTGTACTTTTAAATTCAAACCCTGCAACCATACAGACTGACCATAATGTGGCGGACAGGATTTACATCGAACCCATTTCGGTTGAAACAGTGGAAAGAATAATCGAGAAGGAAAAGGTGGATTCCATCCTGCCCACAATGGGAGGCCAGACTGCCCTTAACCTGGCGCTTAAACTCAAGCGCGCGGGTGTCATAGCTAAGCATTCTGTAAGAATCATCGGAACTCCGGTTGAAACAATAGATACAGCGGAAGACAGGGAAAAATTCCATAAGCTTATGGAGGACATAGGGGAACCTGTTGCCCCTTCAGCCAGACTGACCATTGATAACTATAAAACGGAACTCCCAAAACTGGATATCTATCCGCTCATTGTGAGGACATCGTTTTCTCTTGGAGGATCAGGCGGAAAGATCCTGAGAACTCAGGAAGAGCTTGAGGAGCTCGCTGAGGAGTTCTTCCGGATATATCCGGGGGAAGTTCTGGAGCTGGAAAAGTCACTTGAGGGTCTTTTGGAAATGGAATACGAAGTGATCAGAGACAATGAGGGCAACTGCATCACCATCTGTAACATGGAAAACCTCGATCCCATGGGAGTTCATACAGGTGAAAGCATTGTTGTCACCCCTTCGCAGACCCTGAGTGATCGGGAATATCATTTCCTGAGGGATTCAGCCATCAAGGTGATTTCATCCCTTGGAATCAGGGGAGCCTGCAACATACAATTTGCACTTAACCAGAAAACTGAGGAATACTATATTGTGGAAGTCAATCCGAGAACCTCAAGATCTTCTGCCCTGGCTTCAAAGGCAAGCGGTTACCCCATAGCCAGAACATCAAGCAAAATTGCCGTGGGCTACAACCTTACAGAAATTATAAACCCCATAACGAAGAATACATACGCAGCCTATGAACCCTCCCTGGACTACGTCACAGTCAAGATACCCAGATGGCCCTTTGACAAGTTTGAGGTAGAAAGGAAAATAGGTGTCCAGATGAAATCCATCGGTGAAGTCATGGGCATTGGAAGGACATTTGAAGAGGCATTTTTCAAGGCACTGGCGTCCCTTGAGACCAAAGAGTCCAGGGAAATAAGGCTTGGGGCCAATGATGAAAAGCTGGAGCAGCTCATCAGGATACCATCAGATTTGAGGATTTATGCCATTATGGAGGCACTCCTGAGGAAATGGGACCCAGGGAAGGTTTCATCGGTTTCAGGATATGGCATATATTTCATAGAAAAACTGAAAAATGTCACGGATAGTATAGCTGACCTCAGAACAGGTGAGATGCCAGAAAACCTCAGGGAACTCAAGGAACTTGGAATACCTGATTCCATTATCTCCAGTTTCACAGGAATTTCTGAAGTTGACATTCTGAAGAAGAAAATGGAACTTGGAATAAAACCCGTCTTCAAGGCAATTGATACATGCTCCGGGGAATTCAACGCTGAAACCCCATATCTCTACTCCACATATGACATGGAATCTGAATTCCTAGAATCTAAAGGAGAAGCCCCCACCGTGATTGTGCTCGGTTCCGGCCCAAACAGAATCTCGCAGGGGCTAGAATTTGACTACGGATCGGTAAAGGCAGTTCTAAAACTGCGAAAGGAAGGGTACCGCACCGTAATGGTCAACTGCAACCCTGAAACCGTTTCAACCGACTTCGACGTATCCGATGTGCTTTACTTTGAACCACTCACTCTTGAACATATTTCCAACATAATAACAAGAGAGTCTCCATGCAGGTTGATAATACAGTTCTCGGGCCAGACCGGACAGAATCTGGCAATGGAACTGAAAGAGGTATTCGGACAGGATATATTCCTGGGCACTAAACCAGACAGTATCGAAGCTATAGAAGACAGGAAAAAATTCGCTGAAGCACTTAGCCGATATGGAATCAGGCAGCCGGAATTTGTCACTGTTACCAACCTTCAGGACGCAATAAACGCCATAGAGAGAACACCTATGCCTGTCATCGTTAGAAGCAGCTTCATAATCGGCGGCCGGGCCATGGATATCATAAATGAGAGGGAAGAGGTCTATGGGAGAGTAGCCGCTCTTCTACAGGAAAGACCTGGATTCCCGGTTCTATTGAGCAGATATGTAGAGGATGCCACAGAAATTGATGTGGACTTCGTATCCAACGGAAAGAAGGCAGTAATTAGTGGCATCTGTGTCCACATAGAAGAGGCCGGAACGCACTCTGGAGACGCCACTATGGTAATGGGTCCTGAATTCCCGGAATCCAGGATTCATGGCAGGATCGTGGACCTTGTAAACCAGTTCACAGAGAATTATTCACTGAATGGGTTTTCCAATTTGCAGCTGGCAGTCAAAGATGATGATATATTTGTGATAGAGTTGAATTCCAGAGCCAGCAGATCCCTTCCTTTTGTGAGCAAGGCCACAGGCAAGGACTGGATCTCAATCGGGATTGAGTCAATGCTAAACGGTAAGCTTGATGCTAGGGAGACTCCTCCCAGGAATTACTTCGTAAAGGTTCCGGCTTTCCCGTTCAATAGATTCCTAGACCTTGATGCAATACTAGGTCCAGAAATGAAATCTACAGGTGAGGGCATGTCTGCAGGTTTTACACTTGCAGAAGCACTGGGAAAGGCACTTAAGCTGATGAATGTAAATGTTGAGAATGGGAAGGGTGAGGTCATACTCTCCATCAGTGAAAAGGATAAACCGTTCTTTAAAGACGTGGCCTACTATCTGCATTTGCAGGGCCACCAGTTGGTGGCAACACCGGGAACCAGACATGAACTTTCTGAGTGGGATATAGATTCAAAGACGATCTATAAAATGGAAGATGTGCGGGAACCGAGAATAGACTCATACATTGAAAGCACAAAACCCGCCCTCATAATAAATACACCAAATTCACGGTCCGGTTCAATAAAGGATGGGCACCAGATCAGACGACTTGCCATAAGGAAAAATATACCGCTCATAACGAACATGAAGCTTGCACAGGCCATGGTCGACTCCATGAAAGCCACCGTTAAAACTGATTTCAGAGAACTCACGGAGTACTGGTGAATAGAATGAAAATTAGCCGTGCTAGAGAGACTTTTCCTGAAATATACGGGAGGATAAAGAGCCAAAGCCCCGAACATCATTTTGAATTTCATGAACCTTTTTGGGTACTGATAACAACTATTATGTCTCATAGGACCAAGGATGAGGTGACAGACAGAGCAGCAAGAAACCTGCATACAAGATATGGGTCATCTAAGAATCTTGCTGAAGCCCAATATGACGAAGTACTTTCCCTCATATCGAAAGTTGGTTTCAGCAAGGTAAAGGCTCAGAGAGTTATCGATGCCGCCAGGATAATAGAAGAAGATTTTTCCGGGAAGGTTCCAGACACCATCGAGGAACTAACCGTAATACCTGGTGTTGGCAGAAAGACCGCCAATGTGGTTCTGGCTGATGCCTTCAGAAAACCGGCCATAGCTGTTGATACACATGTTCACAGAATTAGCAATAGAATTGGATGGACAAATACAAAGAACCCGGATGACACTGAGGCAGCCCTTGTTAAAATAATCCCAGAAAAATACTGGCTCGGTTTCAACCCCATGCTGGTGGAATTTGGAAAAAAGATATGCAAGCCCATCGGCCCGAGATGTGATGAATGCAGCATATCAGAGTACTGCGATTTTTATGCAAAAAATAGAGCTGCTAAGAGTAAAAAATAGAAAACAGAGAGGTTTCCCGAAGTAAAAACCTTAAAAATTAGATTGGAGAAGACGGAAATCTTCTCTTTGCATCTTCAATGGTCTCTAACACTTTCTTCTTGAACGGAACGAATGTATCCGGAGTTTCTGGATATTTTTCATAATGGGCATTCATTTCCTTCATTTTTCCTATAACGTAAACAAGGTTTGAGAAAGCGGTAATGTTCCTGGCTCCCTTGAGCACCATTTTGAATTTTGATGCAACACTCAGTTCTGGAACAATTCCAAGAGTGATATCGGAAGCCTCCTTGGTTGTGAGGAACGATTTCATTCCGTAGTTGAGTATATCATTGTTCAGTGATTGCAGGTAGATCCTGAATACTTCCATCCCTGCCATTTTCTTTCCATATGCCTGGTTATAGTCAATGTTGTATTTCCAGAGGCCTTTGGTAGAAGTATCATTTGCCTCAACGGCAAGCGCTGCATTCTCTCCGGCAAGTATTCCAGAAATAAGGGCTGGACCGATTCCACCGGCGCTTATTGGGTTTGGCATAACCATGCTGTCGCCTGCGCCCATGTAGCCATCATATACGAGGCTCTCCATCTGCCTTCTAACAGCAACGGACCATATTCCTTTTCCATTATTGTTCTTGTTCCATATCTTCAGGTTCTTGAAAAGGGGGTTCCATTTAACGTATTCATCTATTAGGGTCTGAAGGTTGTCTTTCTTCCCCAGTTTGGCATTTCTTATGTCAAGGCTCCTTTTCTGTACTCCAAGGCCAACATTGATACGATTGCCACTTTTTGGAAACACCCAACCATATCCGCCAGGAGCCATGACATTGTTCAGGTGAATTAGCGCATTGTCCACATCATAATAAGCAAGGTCCTCGTGGTCAAGCTCGAATTCGTAAATATACCTGCCAGTGGATTCCACATCATCTGTGTCAACAGTTCTGTCCACAAATGGGTTTTCTGGAAGGTTTCTCCTTATGACAGTTGAAATGCCAAGGGCATCAATAACCACCTTGGCTCTGAAAGTGTATTCTTCCTTGTCTTTGTCTCTGCCGTAAATTCCCACAACTTTCTTGTCTTCAATAATGGGCCCCTGTACTTCAAACTGGCTGATGTAATCGGG